>JBGTAO010000076.1:0-3979 GCA_041749835.1 Gemmata sp.
GACCGGCGTGGTCTGGGGTAGCCACGAACTCCAGCCGTAGAATGCGGCCCCGCTGTCCGCTGGTGCTCCCAGGTTCAGCGCCAGTGCGCCACCGCCTTGCATGCGAACGGTGATTTGCAGGTACTGCTTCGGATCACCGAAACCCTGCTCCGCCGTCGGCATCCCCGGAACAAACGACTTCACCCGTGTGCTACTGAGCAGATCCAGGAAGGCGTTCACCTTGGCCGGATCGACCTGATAACCGGGTGGCGCCTGAGTGGCCACCCACACCGCATCTTTGTTCTTCTCGAACTTGAGTTCAACGACAAAGCCACCGCCGCCCCAGCCTTTCAATTCCAGGGCATTCGCCAGCGCGGGATCAAAGCGGAAGATGTTCTTGTCACGGAGATCGACGTTGGCGAAACGATCGAAGAGCAACTTAGGAACCGTGAATACCGCAGCGCGGCCAACCTGTCGGGCGTACACGGAGTTCGGGTCGGTCGTCTCTTTGCCGAACTCGTAGATGCGCTCCTTGTCGGCGGGGTCGGTGCCCGCCTTCAGCCCGATCACGACCTTGAGACGCAGCGAGTCTGCGGCGAGGCCATACGTGGAGAGTTGTTCGGGCGTGGGGCTTTCATTCACGAAGCGGCTCACGGATTGCGTCGTTCCCAGAATCCGCAGCATCTCCGCCACGGTGCCGGCATCGGCGGTCTGTCCCTTTTTGTCGGCTGGTGCCAGAAAGGTCCATTTGTCCGCATTCGTGGAAGCGTCTTTCTTCTCGTCTCGCTGCAGTTGATAGTTCGCCGCGCCGCTCACGCTCATGGTGGCAACAAGTTCCGGAGAGAAGGTGTTCAATGTCGGGTCGAGCAGGTCGAGCCGGGTTTGGGCCACGGTTGCCAACAAGTCCACGGGGTCGCCATTCAAGCCGGTCTTGACCTTCTCGGGCATCAGGAACTCGGCGGTCGCACCATTCGAGAGCGTTCTGCGAACGAAGATGGCATCGCCTTCGCGCTTGCCAAAGATCAACACAATCGGCGTACCCTTCACCTTGGGCTCGGTCTTGGCGTCGGCTTTGGGGTCTGGCGTTTCGAAGCCATCCACCCAGAGCTTCACTTCGGCCTTGATCTCGCCCGGGAGGAAGTTCGCCGGGTTGGCAGCCGGGAACGATTTGATGGTGCGCTGTTCCATCAGCACGTCCAGGAGCTTGTTCACAACCTGGGGCGCTGCGGGCTGTGGGTCGCCAGCCGAGGGGTTGCCGTACAGTTGCCACATCGGAGTTGCGCCGGTCTTGCGGAGCTTGGTGGTCTGACCGCCGACGGTGACATCGAGCCCTTCGATGCGCGAACGATCGATGGCGAGCAACGTGCGATCGCGGAGCGGGTCGGGGTTCTCGATCAGCCGGATGAGCCCACTCAGATCACCCGCGTTGGCACGAATGACACCCGGTTGTCCCTCGATGCGAACCCACACTTTCCCAGCCGGAGGTGGCATTCCGGGCAACCCGGGTGGCAGAGCGGCGACCGGCTTGCCGATGAAGGCAACACTCCGTTCGCCATCGCGATTCTTCAGCTCAACCCGCACCAAGTCCGGATTACCGGGCTCCAGACCGTATTCCTTGAGATCCTTGGGGTTTTCGACGAAGTCCACGGGGGCCAACGCCTGCAAACTCGTGAGTGATCCGAGTAAGCGCGTCATCCCGGTGATGGCACCCGGTGTTGCGACTACGGCTCCTGTGGGATCAGCCGAACCCCATTCCATCGGGATCACGAACTTCCAGATGCCATCGACCTTGTCCAGCGCCAGCGTTTTGCCGCGAGCTTCGAGTTTCAGCGCGGAGACATCTTCGCCTGCCCCACGAGTGTCGGCTGCAAAGATGTTCTTGACGCGGAACTCGGGTGCCCATTTGGCCAGATCGACAGCTTTGCCCACGCCAGTTTGGTTCCGAAAGAGCGGATCGAGCGAAGCGCGGGCCACCGCCATCGGCCGATTGGGACGGGTCGAGGTTGTGACAAAGGCGACACCATCGGCACCTCCAATCGTCACATCACCCAGGTTGACGGTGGAAGCCTTGTCGGCACTGCGCAGAGTCACTCGCAGGTTCGCCGGCTGCAGGCCATGCACGGCCGGGTTGGTCGTCAGGCCGGGGTAAGTCGTCGGCTTGGCCCGGAGGAGTGCGGCCACCAGTTCACCCACGGCAGCCGCGTCGGCTCGTGCCCGGATGGGCTTCTTGGTGCCATCGGCTTCGGTCGCTTCCCATTCCGCTTCCCAGCGGTCCTTGGCCCCGCGGGTGAGCTTGAGGATCGAGCCGTCTTCGCGTTCGATCTGCACGGTGTCGATATCGGTGGCCTTGAGTCCGGCCAGTTCCTCCATCAGGACATCGGTTGGCGTGTCTTGATCGTCGCTGAATGACAGTACGAGGAGGACCACGCCGAGCACGGCAATGGTGGCGAACAGGATGGCGGGTAGTCGAAAGTTCATGGCTGAAGACTCTGGATGTCATCGACAAACGGCCCCGCGACAGCGGGCCAATTGAAACGGAAAGCCTTGGTCGTGCCCCGCAATCGCACTTGCGTTCAGCGCGGGCGTGGGTTCACTTCCGACGGACAACCCAGACCCCGGCCCCGAGCCCCGCCACGACGAGGAGCCCCAGGCCCAGAGGCAAATAGAGCAAGCGGGTCACATCGACAGCCGTGTCTTCGGGGAACGCGTATTCGCTGTACTTCTTGGCTTCGATCCCCGCAGCGGCGACCGATGGGCGATCGCGCAGCCAGTCGATCGTGACACCAACCAGGTCGAACGTGATCGGCGACGATTCCGGTGGGAACTCGCGTGCGACTTCGTCGGAAATGAACGACGCGCTCCCGAACACCGCAGCACGCCCGGTGCCCCCTTCGCTGACCACAATACCCAGTGCCCGCCCACCACGGGTGAGCCCCTTGGCTTGCTGCATCGCTTCACTCCGCCGGATTTCCCGCGAGACAATTCCGGCATCAGGGAGGCGATCGGATTCTACCCAGGTGAAGCCGACCGAACTGAGCAATGTTGTCGCTTCCACGGCGGGGTTGCCCGGTTGCACGCGCACGGGTCGCGGGAGATCCATTAGGAACACCGGGGCCGCCTTGGCAATGGCGACCGCAATCGGCTGCCGGGCGGTGACGGATGACTCGGTAAAGGCGGCAACGGTAATCTGCGGATCGGGCGTGAGATCGTTGGGGATCGAGTAGATGAACTGGTCCGCAAGCTGGACGTTCAGATCTTTCAGCACATCATCCAGCCCGCTCTTCATCACACCGCGGCCACCCGGCCCCGGGAATGCCCCGGCGAGCACAATGAGCTTGCCCCGTTTGCCATCGGCCCGCGGCGTATTCAAGTACTTCTTGAGTGCAGCCGTGGCCGCGTCCGAAAACGGTTGCCGTGGTCCCGCGATCACCACGACCGAGGCATCTTCGGGCACCACGGGGTTATCGAATGCAAAGGTGAGTGGTCGCACGTCCAGATAGTTCTTTTCCAGATACGAACGAAGCCGATTCGCCTTCTGGTCGTCGGGGAGTTGTGCCCCCGTGTCGATGCTCATCTCGCCGTTCGACTGCGTGAAGTAGACAATCGGCTTGATCTGGTTATCCGCCAGGAGCGTCAGTTCCTTGAACAAGCGCGATTCGCCCACAAAGACCGGATCGGCCCCCTGTGTCGAGAAGAACTCGCGGGTGGGAATGATGGCGTGCCGCTTTTCGTCCGGGCCAGTTGCGAGCACGACCGCGCCCACACCCCGCCGGTCCGCCAGTGTGAGTTCCAGCGCTGGGTACTTATTCAGGAGTGTCGAAAGCTCGGCCTTGTTCGCCACCGGGCTGACGAACTTCACCTTGAACTTGGCCTCACCCGCATCTTGAACCGCGAGCAACAACTGCCGCACATCTCCGATCATGCGATCCGACGATTCCGGCATGATGGCATAAGCCGTCACGGGGCTATCGAGTCGCCCGAGGAGGTCTTTGGTGTTATC
>JBGTAO010000077.1:0-5316 GCA_041749835.1 Gemmata sp.
GCGGCTGACCGCCGATTACGTCGAGTTCATCACTCGCCGTGAGGCTGAACGTCGGCGAGTTGAGCAACTCGACGAGGCCGCAAAGGCTCGGGCCGTAGAGAATTCGCCTGAGCGATTATTGGCCCGCGTCCGCGAACTTGAACAGCGGCTGGCTTCGTCGTCGGCCCCGTGACGAGCTTTCGCCGGTCGGCGATGTTGGTACAATACACCTGCTGTGTGGGGTTGGCTTGTGACGAGGCCGGGTGTGTGATGGCACCCGGCCTCGTTGTATTTCGTCGGTAGCAATCCGCAACCACCCGCGCCGGCTGAACCCACTTCCACACAAACCCCCGTTGAGGGTGGTGCCAGGGCACCACCCTATTTTCGTTGATGGCGCGATCCAGTAACGCCTTGCGGTGAATTTCCGCCAATTCACTCAATCTTCATACTTGGCGGGTTTGACGATCAAATAAAGAGGTAGGCGAACTGGACTGTCCAGAGCGCAACGCGACAAGTCAAGGTACGACAGCATGAGCGCAATAACCACTGACAAGGACACGCTGACCGTCGATCAAAACGAGGCCGCACGGATTACACGGTTGAGCGCGAAGTCGCTCGAACGTCTGGCACTGTCGGGCGAGCAACTGGGCCGGTTTAAGGCGGGTCGACGGGTGCTGTACCTTCGGTCCGCACTTGAAGCTTGGCTTCAATCAAAGGCCGAAGGAGTTGCGAAATGAATCTGCTATCGCCACGGCAGTTCTTGGAGATGGGTTTGCTGATCGAGAGCCTCCGGAAAGGAAATCTGGCGTCCTTGGGATTGGTCGTTAAGTATGTCGTCGACGAGAACCTCGTCGAGCATCTCACCGCCAATGACGACGTCGACCCGGACACAGAAGAGGAAAGAAAGGCCGTAACCGCGGCGGTGTTTGTGCAGTTGTTTCGGGATGGGTTCTACACCCCACGCTCGTCGGGCTGGCCCATTTTCGTAGCTGCTGGGCTCGTTACCGATCGAGGTTACGGGACGTGAGCAATCCCCAGCGCGATCGATGGCTTCGAGTCAACCGGGCAAGGCCTTGCCCGATCTGTGATCGGGCGGACTGGTGCTTGCTGTCGAGTGACGAAACGGTGGCGATCTGTGCCAGGACCGAAAGCCCGAAACGATGTGGCGAGGCGGGTTGGCTGCATCGTCTTGTTGATGCTCAACAACCTCGGCAGCGCCGTCCGGTCATCCGCATCGTGGGCACGAAGAACGCGACCCCGGAACATGACTTCGCCACCCTGGCGGAGCAATACCGCAATGCTGTTGATCACGAACGACTTGGAGAACTTGCCAAGTCGCTGGGGTTGAGCATTGGCAGTCTGCAGGCCCTTGGTATCGGTTGGAGTTCTTCCAATCGCTCCTGGTCATTCCCAATGACGAACCACGACGGGAACACTCTCGGCATCAGGCTTCGCAAGCCCGATGGAAGCAAGCTCTCGGTTCGAGGTGGCAAAGAAGGTTTGTTCCTTCCCGAGGGTGAGCCTTCTGGTTCACCACTGGTGATTGTTGAAGGTGCAAGTGATGCGGCCGCCCTATGGGATCTGGGCTTTCACAACGTCGCGGGACGCCCAAGTTGCAACGGAGGAACAAAGCTTGCCCTGGATTTGACCCGAGCCCGCAAGCCTGCCCAAGTCGTCATCGTGGCCGATGGCGATGAGCCCGGCCAGCGTGGCGCGTCGGCACTGGCTTCACAGTTAATTTTGCATGTACGCGATCTGCGAATAGTTGTCCCACCAAGGAATCTGAAAGATTGTCGCGCCTGGGTTTGTTCCGGCGCGACCCGTGCGGATGTGCAGGCACTCATTGAGGTCGCACGTCCGCGACGGTTAACCATCACCACTGAATACCCACGGACGGTAGGGACATGACTGATAACGTAGACGGCGAGCAACTTGTTTTTGTGGTTACAAGACTGGCGGGCTCGAAGTTTCGAATCGTGGTAAAGGCCGGCACCGCGACTATCTTCGCCGACACCGTTTCGCCTTGCAGCGCCGGCTCACGGTTGTTGTTTACCAGGAAACTACAACAGAAAGCCCCGGCTGCTGATGCCGAGAAGGTCGAGGCCGAACTTCTTCGCCTGGTCGATCTTTTAACCTCGCCTGGCCCATCCGGTGGCACAGGCGACACAAGCGCGGGCCACACAGGCTCAGACGTGCTGACTGACACTCCGCAAGATGTGATCGACGCTGCGAATGAGATCCTTGACGACCCGGATCTTATCGCCCGGGTTTGTGATGCCTGCACTACGGTTGGCATCGCGGGCGAACGGGAGTTGTCCACGACAATCTACCTGATCGGGACTTCCCGATTGTTACCTCGGCCACTGGCTGGAATCGTTCGAGGTAGTTCATCGAGCGGCAAGAGTTACATTATCGATTGCGTTTCGAGTCTGTTCCCTGATGAGGGTTTGGTTCGCGCCACCCAAATGACGCAGCAGTCGCTGTTCCATATGCCCCCGGGCGGTCTTGTGAGTCGCTGGGTCGTCGCGGGTGAACGAAGTCGCATCGAGGACGACGAGCGAGCCGAAGCAACCCGCGCCCTGCGGGAAATGTTGGCCAGCGGGCGGTTGTCCAAGTTGATGCCCGTTAAGGTCGCTGGTGGGAATATCGAGACGCAGTTGATTCACCAGGATGGCCCGATTGCGTTCGTCGAAACTACCACCTTGACCAACGTCTTTGAAGAAGACGCGAACCGCTGCTTACTGCTTCAAACGGATGAGAGCCCGGAGCAGACAAAGCGTATCATTCAGGCGATGGCTGAGATCCGGGACCCCGACGTTGTGGGCCGGGTGGTCGCTGTCCACCATGCTATCCAGCGGATGCTGCCTAGCGACCCTGTAGAGGTGCCGTTCACTTCGCGTCTGGGCCTGCTATTTCCCACAAGCCGGGTAGAGTTTCGCCGAGCGTTTCCGCAACTGCTGAGCTTGATAAAGGCCTGCGCCCTGTTGCACTACCGGCAGCGGGACCGGGGTGAGAATGGCGCGATCCTGGCTGACGCCCGGGATTACCACATCGCACGGAGGTTGATTGTTGGCCCGTTTGCTCAAGCACTGGGTGGCAGTTTGCCCCAGGCAACTTTGGATTTCCTGGCGAGGTTGCCCACGGGTGAAGAGTTCACAGCCAAGTCCATTGCCCACCGGATTGGCTGCTCCATCTCCGCGACTAATGGGTGGCTGGCGCAACTGAATGGTGCCGGATGTGTCGAGGCTGTCGAGTTGGGCCGCGGGCCAAAACCAACGATCTGGAAAGCAACCGGAAGGCTACCCGACTGCAAGGGCGAATCGTTGCCCACCCTGGAAGCCGTGTTCCCAGGATTATCCGAACACCAGCACAGCAAGACCGCAGCCCCGGACGGATTATGGGCAACAACCGATACACTACTTCCGGACTGACAGTTGTTCACATTCTGCACAGAGTTACGGGTGAACGGGCAATTTGTGGCCTTGTGGCCATAGCGGCTTTTAGTGGCTTTTGGGGTTCGTGGCCACAAATTGCCTAGGAATCCTTGGAAAAACGTGTTTGTGGCCACGAAACCTGGGGGGGATAACACACATGCACTTTCCCGATCTGGACCGCATTTTCGGGACCAAGCCGGCTGTATGTGTTCATGTTCTGGATAGCAAACTCCCCCACCCGGAACTCACGGGGGATTGGCTTGTTCTCTGGGATGAACGCGCCGCGATCATGGAATACGATGGTGGCCTTCACCGAGAAGTCGCCGAGGCTTTGGCGATGGCTGATGTCGTCAAGCAGATGCGGGAAGCTGGCGCGACCTGATCCCGGTTCACCACATCACCAAACACAAGGAGAGTTGGCATGGCAAGCGTGAGTAAAGATGGTTCCGGGAACGTTCGCATTCTCTTCGTCGATGCGAACAAGAAAAGGAAAGCTCTCTACCTGGGCGGCATCTCGAAGAAGCAAGCCGAGGTGGTAAAGACCAAGATTGAGTTGTTGATAGCCTCGGCATCTTCCCGGCTGCCGATGGACGCTGAGACGGCTGCATGGGTGGGCAGCATTGGCGATGACCTGGCCTCGAAGCTGGCCAAGGCTGGGCTGATTCCCGCTCGGGAAGCTCGGCAATCTCAAGGCCTCGAATCTTACTTCCTGTCGTATGTCGATAACCGCCCAGATGTGAAACCGAATACACGCCGGAACCTGATTCGGGCGATTTGCTACATGGTGGATTACTTCGGTGCTGACCGCAGCGTTGACACCGTGACGGCTGGGGATGCCGTTCGGTTTGCTGCCAGGATGAGAGCGGACTACGCCAGCGCGACCGCGAACCGAACCATTACCCACGCCAAGCAGTTCTTCCGTGTTGCCGAACGGGACGAGATCATCGAGCGGAACCCGTTCCGAGATGTTCGGGGCGGTTCGATGTCGAATACCGACCGGATGCATTTTGTGAGCCTTGAAGACACGAAGAGGTTGCTTGATGCCTGCCCGGACGGTGAATGGCGTCTGATTGTGGCGTTAGCTCGATTTGGCGGGCTTCGAACGCCCAGCGAGCATCTGGCGCTAACCTGGGCCGATCTGGATTGGTCCCGAAATCGGTTCCTGGTTCGATCACCGAAAACGGGGCAACGGTGGGTGCCGATATTCCCCGAACTTCGACCACACCTCGACGAGGCTTTCGACCGGGCGGAGCCTGGAGCCACCTACCTTATCACCCGCACACGGGACGCAACCGCGAATTGGAGAACAACCTTCAACAAGATTGTTCTTCGTGCCGGATTGCTCCCCTGGGAAAAGCCCTTCCAGAACTTGAGGGCCAGCCGGGAAACGGAACTGGCCCGGAATAATCCCATTTACCATGTAGTCAGCTGGTTGGGGAACAGCATTCCTACGGCCGCGAAGCACTATCTTCAGGTGACGGATTCCGACTTCGAGAGGGCCGCAATGGGCAACGCAGAATCCGACGCACTCGCAACGCAGCCGGAAGCCGAACCCGTGCGAATGAAATCGCGTTTGGTACTGGAATCTCAGGTGAATTTGAGCAGTGAACCCGGAGTGGTAGACGACGCAAAATCCGACGCGCCAAAAGTCCGCACAGCAACGCACCGAGTGCGGAAGCATCACCCCCAAAAAACTGATTTTGGTGGGCTGAACCGAAACGACGCGCAGACGACGCAGAATCCGACGCAGACTACAGCGAACACGACCAGACCCGATAGAACGGGAATTGGTGAAACACTGGAAAACCTAGCATCTTGTACGGTCCTGTCCGATGCCGTCTTGTACTGTACAGATGGATATCACCCCGAGAAGGAGTCGAACCTTCACGACCGGGCTTCGTAG
>JBGTAO010000078.1:0-2525 GCA_041749835.1 Gemmata sp.
GCCATCCGCCTTGGGCAATTCGGGTGGCTTCTCCGGATCGAGCACGTTTTCCTTGAGCGGTTGATCAGCGGGCTTCTCGGCACCCGGCACCCGGAATGCCTTGAGCGCGAGAAAGACCGCCAGCGCCAGGAAGATTACCGAGAGCGTTGCGAGCAGGAAGCCAGCCGTGGGCCGATTGCCCCGAATCAGATCGACCAATGGCTGGCCGGCCTGGGGTGTGGGAGTCGTTATCGCAGGTGTCGATTGCATGGTAGTTCTTCCGGCAAGCGGCTACCGGTCTGATACCGGAGCACGCGCTATTCGAATCAGTCCGGGGGGCCACTGTCCGTCCACCGGGGCCATGCTTCCGATGCCCCTGCAGCGTCAACCGGCCAACGATCCACCCCAACATCCACGTTCTGAACCGTTAGCTCCACTTGCGGGTTTCGAGCACCTTCACGGAAAGGAAGAGCCAGAACCCACCCAGCGAAGCAAACAGAAGGCAATCTCGCAACGGAAGCCGCCCCGCCAACGCCTCGCTCCACATGTGCACATACGAAAGCCGACCCAGCGCCGTTTTCAGGAATGGCGGCATTCCGAGCGACACTTGTTCCGTGCGAATCATGTAGCAGGCCAGGAAGAAGAGCATGCCCACGAATGTGAGCACTGCGGCCACCACCTGATTGCGTGTCAGCGTGGAAAAGAAAAGGCCCATGCCGACGAACGCCAATCCCTGCGCTGCCAGACACGCGTAGAAGCTCAAGAGTGGGCGGTAATCGAAGGGCTGCCCGACTTCAACACGCAGGGCCATCAAGAAGAGCCCCGAGGGGAGCCAGCACAGCAGGAAGAAGAACCACGTCGCCACGAACTTGCTGAGGATCACCGGCCCTTCATTCACAGGTGCTGTGAGCAGCACTTCGAGGCTACCGGTCCGTCGCTCCTCGGCCACCAATCGCATGGTGAGTGCCGGGATCAGCAGCAGAATGGCGATCACGGGCAGGAGGGCGACGAAGTAGTAACGCACGATGGGTTCGCGTGTCATCTTGCGGCCATCCACACCCGACGCCAGTGTGCCAACAAAGTCTTGGTAGCCAAGCCACTGAACGAGCACCATCCCGGCCAGGACCAGATAGCCAATCGGGGACAGGAAGTAGGCCGAGAGTTCGCGCCGTGCCAGCGTGACGAACTGGTTATCGGAGCAGATTCCCAACGCCACGGAGATGTAGCTCAGGCCAACCGTGATCAAGATGAGCCCACCGGGCACCAGGAACGGGCGCGGCGCGGTGAGCACCGGGTTACTCAGGAGAGAGTACCCCACGATACCAAACCCGACCAAACCCACCACGCTGGTGGCCGCCTTCAGCCAGTTGGGTGCCCGGCCCAGTAGCGCCAGCACCGCCGGTATCAAGAAGGCCAGCCCGCCCAGTACGCGGAACGACACCTTCCACCAGTCGAGCGAGCCATTGGCTTTTCGGAGGACGGCCGGCCCCTCATAGAGCAACGTCGGGAACGCCGAGCGGCCCACGGCGTACACCACCAACCCCGCACCAAACAGACCCAGCGCGAACGCAATCGTGTATCCGATACCGTCGTCGGTATTCACTTGCCCCAGGAACGCACACAGGAAGCCCAGCCCGAGGAATGCCAGGGCCAGCCCCGGCCCGGCCAGGAACTCCGGCTTGAAGATGCCCGCGACCGTGGAGCCCACGGCGAGCAACCCGCCCACAAGCAGCAAAGTATTGACGGCGGCCGAGCGATACGTGCCGTCGGTTTCGTGGCGACAGAACGGAATGGCGAAGACCAGGCTCAACAATCCCGCACCGACACCCCACGGGAGCAGGTTATAGCCCGACAGCTTGTTTGTTGCCGCTGCTTCGAACACGGGCCCCGGAATCAACGCAGCCCCAACCGCGAACAGCAGCCAGAACGCGGCAAAGCCACCGTACCAGCGGCGGATTTCCAGTTCGCCATCGGTGACAGCATGATAGAGCATCATGGCCAGCCCCACGGCTGCACCCATGAAGCCGAGGCCTTCGGGTATCCAGCGTGGACCGACCGCGCGGGTCGCGATGATGACCGCCGCACTGATCACAAGTAAGAACAACCCGGCGAAGCCGATTGCCCGGGCGAACGTGGGGCCTTCCACCACCATCATCGACGGTGCGGTCTCCACTGGTCGGCCGGAAATGACCGGCACCGGAGCAGTCGGTGGTGTCGGTTCGGGTGTCGTGGTCGTGCTCATAGGTTTCAATCGGGGCTATCAGGTCGGACAGACCGGTCGGGATTCGGCAGCGGGCCGCGACCAGTCCGTCCGTGTTGGGCACTCACCGCGTTCGGATCACACTGGAGGTTGCATGCGATCTGGGAACATTACGCCGCCGGAGCTGCGGTCGGTTCGGGTTCCGCGACCACGGTCGGACGCCTCAGAACAACACCGGTGAACAGGGCTTCGAGGCTAACCCGCTGCACATCGAGCCGGCGGATTCCCCAACCCTTGCTGGCCACGCGCCGGGCAAGTTCTTCTCGCAGATCGCGGCCACCCTGGG
>JBGTAO010000079.1:0-5718 GCA_041749835.1 Gemmata sp.
GATCAAGGCGACACCAAGTTCGCCAAGGGGAGCCTGGTCACCTCCGAAGAGTACTTCGCCGAAGAATCGCGGATCAAGCTCCACAACACCAAGCACCGGAGCCCGAACCGACTCCGCGAACCGCAAGGGAACAAATTCCTCAAGCGAGTCATCAGCGAAGTCAAAGACGAAAAGGGAACACCACGTGCCGAGGAGTTGCCACGCAAGCCGAATGGCCTCGTCCGTACCACGGTCGGCCGCGTGATCTTCAACGATATCTTGCACCCCAAGATGCCTTACTACGATCTCCCGCTGGGCGCGAAGTACCTGAGCCGCATCATCGCCGATTGCTACCAGCTCACGGGCCGTAGCGAGACGATCACACTGCTCGATCGCATGAAGGAGATCGGCTTCAAGGAATCGACCCGCAGCGGTCTCTCCTTTGCTGCTTCCGATCTGCGCACACCGGAAAACAAGGAAGGTGTGCTCAAGGAGAAGGACAAGGAAGTCGAGAAGGTGCGCAAGCAGTTCGAGCGCGGCATCATCACCGAGGTCGAGCGCTACAACAAGGTGATCGACACCTGGATGGAAGCCCGCGACTTGATCACCAAGCGGATGATGACCGACCTGCAAAACGACCGCCGCGAGGATCAGATCACGGGTAAGGTGGTGCCCTACCTGAACCCGATTTACCTGATGGCACACTCGGGGGCCCGCGGTGGCGTCGAGCAGATCCGCCAGTTGGCCGGAATGCGTGGGTTGATGGCCAAGCCTAGCGGCCAGATCATCGAAACACCGATCAAGAGTAACTTCCGCGAAGGGCTCACGGTGTTGGAATACTTCTCCAGCACGCACGGTGCCCGTAAGGGACTCGCTGATACGGCTCTGAAGACCGCGGACTCGGGTTACCTGACCCGCAAGCTGGCCGACGTGGCGCAGAACGTCGTGATTACCATGCACGACTGTGGCACCACGATGGGCATCACCAAGGGCATCATGTACAAGGGCGAGGAAGTGGATCGCTCGCTGTCCGATGCCATCCGCGGACGAGTGAGCCGGGAGACGATCAAGCACCCGACCAACAAGGAAACCATTGTTCGTGAAAACGAAATGATCACTCCCGCCAAGGCCAAGGAAGTCGAGAAACTGGGCCTGGACAAGATCACAGTGCGCAGCCCAATGACGTGCCAGGCTCCGCTGGGTGTCTGTCGCCTCTGCTACGGCATGGACTTGGCCACCGGAACCATCGTCGAAGACGGCATGGCAGTCGGCATCATCGCCGCACAGTCCATTGGTGAGCCGGGCACGCAGCTCACCATGCGCACGTTTCACATTGGCGGTGTGGCGAGCAAGGGCCAAGCGGTCGATAGCGAGCACAAGACCAAGAAGGGTGGCGTGGTCCAATTCGAGCGGTTCCAGCTGGTCACCAACGATCAAGACCAGAAGATCGCCCTCTCGCGGACAGGCGAAATTTTGGTGCTCCGTGGTGCGGTTGGAGCCATTGCCGAACGGTATGCCGTTCCCAACGGGGCCGAGGTGTTTGTCAGCGAAGGACAAGAAGTAGCCCCGGGAACGTCCCTCGTCAAGTGGGATCCGCACTCGATTCCGATCATCTCGGAAGAGGGTGGCATTGTGAAGTACGAGGACATCAAGGAAGGCGAAACGCTGCGCCGGGAGAAGGATGCCTCGACGGGCATCGAACGGCGAACGATCATGGAGCATAAGGGAGACCTGCACCCGCAGATCCTGATTCTCGATGATCACAAGAAGGTCAAGAAGGCGTACTTCATCCCCGAACGGGCCAACTTGCAGGTGACCGATGGCCAGCGTGTGACCGAAGGGACACTGCTTGCCAAGACACCTCGAGAAGTGTCGCAAACCCAGGATATCACTGGTGGTTTGCCGCGTGTGACCGAACTCTTCGAGGCTCGCCGGCCCCGTAGCCCTGCGGTCATGTCAGAGGTGGGTGGGAAGGTTCGCATCGGTGATAAGAAGCGTGGCAAGCGCATCATCGAGATCCACCCGGAAGACCCCGAGACGGGGCAACCCACGGGCGTAGTCCGCGAGCACATGGTTCCTGCGGGTGCGATTCTTCGCATTCACACTGGGGAATACGTCAAGGCGGGCGATGCGCTGGTGTACGGCCCGCTGGTCCCCCACGACATCCTGCGGATTCAGGATACCGAAGCTGTTCAGGACTACATGGTTCGTGAAGTGCAGGCCGTGTATCGATCGCAACGCGTCGATATCGACGACAAGCACATCGAAATCATCGTGGCCCAGATGCTGCGCAAGGTGAAGGTCGAGACCACCGGCGACACCGGCTTGCTCCCGGGAGCGGTCATGGATCGCTTCGCCTTCGACGAGGTGAACCGCCGCCTCACCATGGAGTGTGTCAAGCTCGTCGACAAGGGTGATTCATCCTTCGATCCGGGTCGTGTGGTGAGCAAAGATGCCTTCGATGAAGAGCGGGCGGCTCTCGAACGCGCCAGTGGTAAGAAGAAGCTGCCAAGTAGCGAGGTGCCCACACCCGCGACTCGCTCGGTTCAGTTGATGGGCATCACCAAGGCCGCGGTGCAGTCTGATAGCTTCATCAGTGCCGCGAGCTTCCAGGAAACCACCAAGGTGCTTACCGAGGCGGCTCTGGCCAGCAAGGTCGACTTCCTGGTGGGGCTCAAGGAGAACGTGATCCTGGGCCACCTCATCCCGGCTGGTACGGGCTTCAAGACGCACCAGGAAGCGGAGGTGAAGATCAATATGCCGCTGCCATACCGTAAGGTGGCCGAAGAAAGCGAATCCACTGCCGAGGCGACGATCGAAGAAGCGTGATCGCGGAGAGTTGTCGCACGATGCTCAAAGCCCCATCCCACCCAAGGTCAAGACCTTGGGTGGGATGGGGCTTGACCATTCACTCCGTGTTACAGAGTTATCTGGCGACCCCCATCTCGTGCCGACTGTAAACAGGCATCGACTACTCGTTGAGTCTTGAGCGCGATCTCGCTCCAGTAAGGATCGACCGTGCCGTCGATTACCAGTTCAGCAAACCTGCGGATCATGTTGGTTTCTTGCGAGTTGGGCATTCCGTCGCTGTATTCTCGAACGGCGTAGCGGCGCGGATGGCTTTCCATGTGAAAGCCACAACCCTCGACCTGGAAGCTCGGGCGATTCACTTCGAAGGTCGACTCAGCCCCGTAGAACGGTAAAACGAAATCCGCAATGTGGACCGAGCCCTTGGTGCCGCTGATGTGTGCCCACTGTTGGTTCTCGGTGCGAAACGAGCAATAAAACGCCGCCGTCACACCGTCCGGGAAAAGCAGTTCGCCTGTGAACTCCAATGGAACCGCGTTGCTACCTGTGCCGTGCTGGTGCAACAACCGACCGGCAACTTGTGTCGGCATCTGGTAATTCATCGCCCATAACGAGAAGCGGACGTTGTACCAACCGAGATCCCCCAGGCAGCCAAGCGGTTCTAGTTCGTGGCTGGATCGAATGTTACTCGTCAAGAATTCGTCGGGTGCTGCGAAGCTGAACTGCGACGTGATTCGCCGAAGAGTCCCGACCGATGAACTATCATCCAGTGTACGCCTGAGCATGGGCAAGCGCTGGCTGTGCATGAACATCACCCCATCCATGAACTGTACCTGGTGTTTCTGGCAAGCTTCCAGCATCGGCTTCAGTTCGTTCGCGCTGGGAGCACAGGGCTTCTCGCACAGGATGTGCTTGCGGGCTTGTGCCGCTCGTGTCACCCATTCCACCCGGATACCTGTCGGAAGTGGGATGTACACCGCATCGATATCGCTCCGTTGCAACAGTTCTTCGTAGCGACATGCCTGGGGTACGGTGGGAACTGGGGCTGCCGCCTGACAGTCCGAGATGAATTGCTGGGCACGCCCGATCTCTCGACTGGCCACAGCAACGAGTGACGAGTTCTCCGCAAGTCGGATCGCGTTCCAGTTCTTGCGAGCGATGTTGGCGGTGCCGAGGATTCCCCAGCGGCAAATCGAGCCTGGCATGATGGTGTCTCTTCAATGGTCGGGTTTCGGTGGAACGGTTCCTGGTGTGGCTCCTGTTGCCACACTGAGAGTGCATGAACACTGTTGATTCAGGAGGTCGTGTGTGTCGTTTCGAGACAGTAGTGGTTATGTTTCCAGCATAGGCAAGTCGAGATCATTCTCCCGTGAACAGCGGATCGCGCTGTCGTAGCCAGCATCGGCATGTCGCATGACCCCCGTGCCAGGGTCATTGCGCAGAACCCGGGCAATTCGCTTGGCCGCTGCCGGGGTGCCGTCGCACACAATCACCACCCCGGCATGTTGGCTGTAGCCCATCCCGACACCACCACCATGGTGAAGGGAGACCCACGTTGCCCCCGAAGCTGTGTTCAAGAGAGCATTCAGCAGTGGCCAATCGGAGACGGCATCGGAACCATCTTGCATCGCCTCGGTTTCACGGTTCGGGCTGGCCACGGAACCGCTATCCAGGTGATCGCGGCCAATCACCACCGGAGCAGTGAGTTCACCTGAGCCAACCATCTCATTGAAAGCCAACCCGACCCGCGCCCGATCCTTGAGCCCCAACCAGCAGATTCGCGCGGGTAGCCCCTGGAAGGCGATCCGCTTGTGGGCCATGTCGAGCCAGCGTTGTAGGTGAGAATCGTCCGGGATCAACTCGCGGACTTTCGCATCCGTTCGGTGAATGTCGGTCGCGTCGCCAGACAGTGCTACCCAGCGGAACGGCCCGATTCCTTCGCAAAACTTGGGTCGGATATAGGCCGGCACGAAGCCCGGAATCTCGAAGGCGTTACTGACACCCTGATCGTGGGCCATCTGGCGAATATTGTTGCCGTAATCGAGCGCGATCGCACCGCGCTGCTGCAACTCCAGCATCGCCCGGACATGATTCGCCATCGATCGTTTCGCCGCAGCAATCACGCGATCTGGTTCCGTGTTGGCTTGCTCGCGCCATGCCGGAACCGTCCACCCTTGTGGTAAGTAGCCATTCAGTGGGTCGTGAGCGCTGGTTTGATCGGTGACGACATCGGGCGTGATGCCACGTACAACCAATTCGGTACACACATCCGCGGCATTGCCCACCAAACCGACCGATAAGGCTTCCGGTCCTCGCATAAGCGCGAGCGCATCGTCGAGGTTGGCCGCTTTGCGGTCGAGGTAGCGGGTGTGCATCCGAAAGTCGATTCGAGATTCATCGCACTCCACAGCCAGGAGCGAGAACTCGGCCATGGTGGCAGCCAGCGGTTGAGCACCACCCATTCCGCCGAGGCCACCAGTGAGAATCCACTTCTGCTCCACACTGCTTGCAAAGTGGCGTTGTCGCACAGCCGCGAAGGTTTCATATGTCCCTTGCACGATGCCCTGAGTGCCGATGTAGATCCAACTCCCGGCCGTCATCTGGCCATACATCATCAGGTCTTTGCGATCCAACTCGTGAAAGTGTTCCCACGTGGCCCAGTGCGGTACGAGGTTCGAGTTGGCGATCAGTACGCGCGGGGCATCGGGGTGTGTCGGGAAGACACCAACCGGCTTTCCGGACTGCACCAACAGCGTTTCGTCGTTACCGAGCCGCCGCAACACCTTCACGATCTGATCGAAGCATTCCCAGTTGCGGGCTGCCCGACCGATACCGCCATAGACCACCAGGTCTGCTGGGCGCTCTGCAACCTCTGGATCGAGGTTGTTCATGAGCATTCGCAGCGCGGCTTCGGTCTGCCAGCTTTTGCAG
>JBGTAO010000080.1:0-4527 GCA_041749835.1 Gemmata sp.
AAGGCCGCTTTGTCAACCCACACCCTGCACTCAAGAGGACGCTGACGAGGGCCATCAGGATTGCTTGAGGCACGGTACGCGCCATCACCGTTCTCACCCGGTGTACGAAGTCCATGGGTGGTATCGGCTCGGGAACTGGGACAGATTGAGCGGATTATGCAAGAGGACCGAGGATATTCTCACGAAGCCGTGCGAGCGCCTCGATCGCCGCGAATGCGATATCTGCTTCCGGCGAATCGGCCAGGGCTTCGAGATCGGGCCACAACCAACTGATTTCCTCCACCACAATCCGGTTCGCGGTGGCAATTCGAATCCCGGATTCTTCGCTGAGTAGCCCCGCCTGAAACTCCCGGATTGCCGCGCGATTGCCCAGGCGTGCGAGCGCGCCCGATGCCGTGCGGCGCACTGCCGAGGTGGGATCGGACTGGAGGCCTTGCAACGCATCCACAACCTGCTGCGCCTCAAAATGCAACCACCATCCGAGTGAGGACGCCGCCGCCGCACGGATCAAAGCCCGCCTGGATTTGATCGCTATCAGTAGTATCTGCTCGGCTCGGGTGCACCGGTGCCCCCGCAGCGCTGTCAACAGAGCGACCGCTCGGTCCACCTGGCGACGCGATCGGAGAGCCGACGCCGCGGCATCTGCCAACTCAGGGCCAAGATGTGTGTTTCGGCTCCAACGAAGACAGCCGATTGCGGCGCAGGACCAAACATCCCGGCTCGGGGGCGGGGTCGGGAAAAGCCAACTGACATCGGAGCGGAACTCCGCGAGACAATGGATCGACGCACTCTTCTCGAGGGTGGATGCCCAGGGGACCGCGGCGATCAACCGCGCCGGCGCACCCACGAGCCAACCTTGGCGTGCGGCAGTGGATTGCGTGAGATGCAGGAGTTGCTTCTCGGCCAGCATGCGTGCTTCAGCCGGCAGGGTCTTGCTCCAGGTGCCAAGTCGGCGTTGGAGCCGCTCGCCTTCAAGCAACGCCTCGGTGAGCCATGGGTCGGGTAACTGGGGTGCCGAGGTACTCAGGTGCTCCAGGAGGTCGCCCACACCGGCTTGGAGCAGAGTCACAAGATCAATTGCACCATCCCGGCAACCCTGGATAACTCGGGTGACGGCACGGAGCCCGGCACGCCCCAGGGCTCCGGGGTATTCGCGGACCGTGGCCGAAAAGTTGGGGAACGCCACCGCTTGTGCGGCCAGTACGCGGCCAGCCGGTAAGCTGCTCGCTTCATCTGCACAGTGAAGAATTGCGGGAAGGGCGTGCTGATGGCCGAGTTGCCGGAGCGCGGATGCGACATCCGCCCAGTACCAGGCCTGTTCGACGGGATCGCGGGATAAGCGCTGATCCAGTTGCCGCGCCAACAATCCCACCGCTTCCTGGGTACCCACCTCGGCCAATGCCTGCACCTTGATGGCGAAATCGACACCGGGGGTCAGTTCTCGGAGTACTTCGTTCGAGCGACCGCTGTCGAGCAATTCGCGGTATCGGTTTGCGGTGGTTGCAACCGTCGATTTGCTGAGTTGGCCACCCGCCACGAGATGCCGGTGTTGCCGGTCCACAGCCGAGAAAGCTGCGCGTGTCACCACACGGCGACGCAAGAGCCAGCGCCGGCGGCGGGGATTGCGATACCCGAGCCAGAACAGACCAAACACGAAGAACAAGAGCAGCAGCGAGGTGGTCATGGATCTTGGTGTGCTTCGCAACAGCTTGCGAGCCCCCTCACGTTCGTACGTGACCGTTCCCGCGAACGACATACTTGTAGGACGTCAACTCGCGCAACCCACAAGGGCCACGCGCATGGAACTTATCGGTGCTAATACCAATCTCGGCACCCAGCCCGAGTTCGAACCCATCGTTGAACCGCGTGCTGACGTTGACCATCACTGCCGCAGAATCGACCTCAGCACAGAAACGCTGGACGGCCAGGGGATCTGCTGAAACGATTGCATCCGTGTGATGCGAACCGTACTCGGCAATGTGGGCGATCGCCGCCTCCAGTGATTCGACAACCAGTACCGATAGGGTAAGACTCAGGAACTCGGCCCGGTGATCCGCTTCGGACGCTAGAACCGCACTGGGTATTCGCTTCAGCGATTCCGGGCAACCGCGGATCTCCACCGACTGTTCCGCCAGAACCGTACCGATCCGTGGGAGGAACTGGTCGGCAATCTTGGCGTGGACAAGCAAACTCTCGGCGGCGTTGCACACCCCGGGTCGATGGCACTTGGCATTCACGATGATCCGCTCGGCCATATCCAGATCGGCAGCGGCATCCACGTAGATGTGGCAATTCCCATCAAAGTGCTTCATGACCGGCATGGTGGCTTCGGCCACGACACGCTCGATGAGCGAACGCCCGCCACGGGGGATTGTCAGATCGATCAGGCCACCAAGGCGCAGGAACTGGCCCACGGCCGCGCGGTCGGTTCCCGGAACAAGCTGAACAGCGTCCGTGGGAAGCTCAAAACGAGGAAGTTGCTCGATCAACACTCGGTGCAGAGCCGCGTTCGTGTGGAAGGCTTCCTTCCCGCCGCGCAAGATGACCGCGTTCCCACTCTTCACGCAAAGCGCCGCCGCATCAATCGTGACATTCGGCCGTGATTCGTAGATGAAGAAGATCACGCCGAGTGGCACACCGACTTTGGCAATTTGCAAGCCGTCGGAGCGCACGCTTTGTTCGCGGATTTCCCCAATGGGGTCGGGCAGGGCTGCCACCTGGCGCAACCCCGCCGCCACGGCTTGAAGTCGACCAGGTGTCAGTGTCAGCCGATCGGTTGCAGCGGCATTTAGCCCTAGACTAGTGGCCACAGCTACATCTTGTGCATTGGCATGCGCGATCGTCGGACTCGCTTCGAGCAGTGCCGTTGCACAGGCTTCCAGCCAGGCATTCTTGTTTGCCGTTGTTGCGGTTGCCAGGCGACGTACCGCGACTCGGGCATGTTCGGCCATTTGGCGACACTGTTGAGAAAGGTCGATGCTCACGGTCTCGCCCGGGGAGGAAACGAACCGCCGGGATTGTAGCACCACTTGCCGTTCAACGGCGATACCGATTGATCTCCTCCAGCATGATTGTGGCATCGCGGGTGGCTGCCACGTCGTGAACGCGCAAAATCTGTGCCTGGCCCCTTGCGGCTGCAATGCACGCGACCGCCAATGAACCCGGCATTCGTTCACCTTGCTCCCGATTGCAAAGCTTCCCAATGAAACCCTTCCGTGAGACACCCAGGCAGAGTGGCCGGTCGAACTCCTGAAGCACAGCCAGGTTAGCGAGTAATTCGAGATTGTGCACTGTCCCCTTGCCGAAGCCAATTCCGGGATCGATGCAAATACACTCCCGATCGATGCCAGCGGCTTCCAAGGTGCGCACCTTTTCTCGGAAGTAGTCGCGTACCTCAAGAACCACATCCGAATACTCGGCTTGCAGGTGCATCGTCTGGGGCGTCCCTTTCATGTGCATCACAATCACCCCCGTACCCGATTGAGCCACCAGTTGCACCATTGCGGGATCACGCAAACCGGCCACATCGTTCACAATGCTCGCGCCCGCTTCCAGACATCGCCGCGCGACCTCGACCTTCATGGTGTCGATCGAGATCGGAACCGCGACTCGACAAGCCAGTTCCTTCACGACCGCGACCACCCGGTGTAGCTCCTCGGCCACGGGAATAGGCGTGGAACCGGGACGGGTCGATTCACCGCCCACATCCAGGATGTCGGCACCCTCGGCGGCCAGGCGAATGCCTTGCTCGATGGCCCGCTGATGGTCAAAGAAATGCCCGCCATCGGAAAAGCTATCTGGCGTAATGTTGACGATCCCCATCACCAGTGGTCGCAGAGCGATTTCCAGTACCTGGTTCGCGAGCTTCCAACGAAACGTGTTCAACGTGTTCATCGAGCTAATCAACGAAAAAGGCCCACCCGCTGCAACGGGTGAGCCCAGCTTGAGAGACCTGTGGATTACTGTTTGGGCTTGTCCAGTTCGGTCTTAATCGCCTTGACCAGGTCATCCGAGCTTGGGGTCACGCCCGACTTGTACCGGCTCACGACTTTGCCGTCGCGACCCACCAAGAACTTCTCGAAGTTCCAACCGACTTGCACCAGGTCGCCCTTGGCGTTCGGTGTCGCTTCGATCAGCGTCTTGTACAGCGCAACCTGGCCATCGCCTTTGACGACGACTTTGGCGAGCATGGGGAAGGTGACCTTGTAAGTCCCAGTGCAGAACTTCTTGATCTCTTCGTTGGTGCCGGGCTCCTGGCCACCGAACTCATTGGCGGGGACGCCGACGACCACGAGCCCATCCTTCTCGTACTTGGCGAACAGTTCCTGGAGCCCTTCGTATTGCTTGGTGTAACCACAGTTGGTTGCCACGTTCACAAACAATACGACTTTGCCTTTCAGCTTGGTGAGATCGAAATCCTTGCCGTCGATATCTTTCATCGTTTGTTGCAGTGGGGCCACTTCTTTGTCCTCCGCGGTGCTTGTTCCAGCAAAGGCTACTAATACCGCTGCTGCCAGCACCAGTTTC
>JBGTAO010000081.1:0-5328 GCA_041749835.1 Gemmata sp.
GAGCCGCCGGAGTTGAAACGCACGGCCGAAAGCCGAACGTGCTCGAGCCATTTGTCGGTAGGCTCGAAGCCATATTTCTCTTTGAGCTGCGCGCGGGGCGGGTTGCTGAACAACCACATGCCCTCGTCGCCGTACGTGGTCTGGGGGATCATGAACAGGCCCAACAAGGCGGCCAACGCCGCGAGAACAGGGATGCGGTGACGCATGGTTCACCTCTCCGTGGGGGAAAGTTCGGCAGGTCCATCGCGACCGCCGCTGACGCTTCGTTATAGCCCGCCGACCGCGGATTGCCCATGCACCGCGTTCCTGACGCACTGGCCAAAATGGCGCAAGTTGTTTTGGTGTGCTACTGATACTCAGGCAGATTTCCGAAATCCTCATGGGTTCGGTTGTCGGGCCGGGCCTCGCTCGGGGTGTCCGTTGCGCGGTGAGTTCGTAAATAGTCGAGACTGAACCCCCGCCCCAACCCGACGAGCCGCACCATGCGCGACCGACCGGCCTTTGATCTGTTCCTCATCAGTTGGCTGGTTTTGTTTCTGGAACTGGCCTGCATTCGTTGGTTCCCATCACACGTCTTGTTCCTGACATTCTTCACGAATACGGTACTGCTCGCCTGCTTCGTGGGAATGTCGGTCGGGTGTCTGGTGGCGCGACGCCCGGGCCGACTGATCCGACAAACCCCTTACGCGCTCATCCTCGCTGTCGTGGCCGGTCTCATGGCCGATGTATACTCGACGCAGTTGAACAGCATCATTCGCGTGGGGAATCCGGCCGACCCGGATATGGTCTTCTTCGGCACCGAGTCTTCCGTGGGTGCGCCGTCCTTTACGATTCCGATTGAACTGGTCGGAGCCATCTTCTTCGTGCTCATTGCGTCGGTCATGGTTGGCCCGGGGCAGGAAATGGGCCGGGCGTTCAACCGCGTGGAGAACCGCACGACCGCCTATTCCGCGAACTTGCTCGGCAGTCTGGTCGGCATTGCAATGTTCGCGGGTTCGTCGTACCTGCGATTGCCGCCTGTGGTCTGGTTCGGTTTGTCGGCTGTCGTTGTGGCCTACTTGCTGGCCCGCGATGACCTGAGCGATTCTACTGAGCAGGTTAGCACGGCTGGTGCCACGAGTCGCGTGGGGCTACCGCTCGCGTGCCTGGCCGTGGTGGTCACGATCACCTCGTTCACATCGGGTTTCTTCACGGGGCGTTTCGATCGCTCTACCGCGTGGTCGCCGTATTACCGGATCGACTACAACCCCGCGAGCCGGTTCATCAACACGAACCTGATCAGCCAACAGTTAATGGAACCGCGCGACAGCCCAACGGTGGCACCGTATGCGTTGCCGTACCTGTTCCAACGCGATCTAAAGAAGGCCGATGGCCAACCGGCCTGGCCCGAATTCAAGCGTATCTTGATCATTGGCGCGGGGAGCGGGAACGATGTGAGCCGGGCGCTGCGTTGGGCTCCCGCCGACGCCCAGATTGATGCCGTCGAAATCGACCCCGTGATCCAGAACATCGGCTCGCACGAACACCCGGACCGACCGTTCCAGGACCCGCGCGTTCGCGTGGTGCTCAACGATGGCCGTAACTTCCTGCGCACCTCGCCACCAGAAACGTACGATCTGGTGATCTTCGCGCTGATCGATTCGCTCGTGCTGCAATCGGGCTACTCGAACCTGCGACTCGAAAGCTACCTGTTCACGCTGCAATCGTTCCAGGATGTGCGGCGTGTGTTGAAGCCCACGGGTGTCTACACCGTCTACAACTTCTTCCGCCAGGGTTGGCTCGCAGCCCGAATTCGCGAGCAGTTGCGAACGGCGTTCGATGGCGCTGATCCGGTTGTGATGACATTGCCGAGCCGCGCGGAAGTGCCGCTGAACCTGTTCGAGCCCGGCGGCTTCACCCTGTTCTTCTCGGGTGCGGACAGCGTGATTCAACCGCTGCGTGCGGCCTTTAACCAGCCCACCGAGCGAGTGTGGCTCTTCGATTTGACTACACGCTACTGGTATCCGTGGTTGACGGGCGTGCAAACCGATTCGGCGGCACGCTTCTCGGTTCTACCACCGGCGGAACTGCCACCATCGTCGGCCGAACCGTATCGCGATGGCCAGGGGCAACCGAAACCGCCCATGTGGGTGGGTATGCGCATGGCCAACGTGGAGGAAACCAACGGCGGTTTGCGAGCGACCGACGACTGGCCGTTCTTGTATGCCCGGGAGCGTGTGATCCCGCAGGTGACCCTGGGCGGGATCGGGCTCACGCTGGCACTCTCGCTGATCCTGTGGATCGCTTACGGTGGCCCCAAGGCTTTCTCCAGCGACAGCGGAACCCGAGCCGCGCCCGAGTGGGGCTTCATGCTCCGCAGCTTCTTCCTGGGTGCGGGGTTCATGCTGGTGGAAACGAAGGCGGTGGTGCAGATGGGCTTGCTGTTCGGGGGAACCTGGATGGTGAACACGGTGGTGTTCGCGGCCATCCTGGTGATGAGTCTGGCTGGCAACCTCTTCGCCGGGCGAGTCAATCCGCGTGGTTTGCAACCGTACTACATCGGGCTCGCGATCTCGCTGGGCATCGGCCTCGCCATTCCACCAGGCACGTTCCTCGGGCTGACGCCGACTGTACAGATTCTGAGCGTGTGTGCTCTGGTGTTTGCACCGATCGCGTTTGCAGGTGTGATCTTCGCTACGAGTTTCAAGCGAACCACACAGCCGGACCGCATGTTCGGGGCGAACGTGGCGGGTGCACTGATCGGCGGTTTGGCCGAAAACACCTCGGTTATCCTGGGCTTCCAGTTGCTCTTATGTGTCGCGGCCGGCTTCTATCTGTTCTCGGCGCTGTTCGGGAATCGAGAACTGCCTGACAGCGCGGCAAATTCGAGCGTATAATGCATCCAGAGTGGGTGTCTTGCCTGTCTTGACAGCAGCCCCACCCCTGGGGTACTGCCTGGAAGTCTTGCAGAATCTGCCTCGCGGTTCGACAGCGGAATCGCTTACTATTCATGGAAGTTCGTGAATTTGGAGGTTTCGGGGCGGATTTTCTGCCTCCAATTGCATGCTGTTGGCATCAAGTTTGTAGCAGAGCTTGGGTATGCTTTGCGAGAAGCCGAGTTGAAATGATGCGAGCGCGTTCCCGAATGGCTGTGTGAGGTACAAGCACTCAACGGGCACCGACGAAGTTCGCAACGAAGCGTGAGTAGCAGAGTCCCTGGAAATGCAGTCGATTTCGGACCTTGGTCGGTCCCTCCTCTCCAAACACCGACCACCGCTCCGGGGAGATCATCACAATGCCTGCAACTAACGAGGATCCGCCGGATCACGATAGTGGGTTGCCGCGGCGCGCGACACGCACCGCTGCACCCGCAATCATCCGGTCGGGCCAGTATGTCATGTCCGCGGAACTGGCCCTGACGGTTTACCGCCAGATGCTGCGGACTCGCGCTCTCGAGGAGCGCAGCATCAAAATGTCCAAGTCGGGCGAAGCCTACTTCTGGATCGGCGGGCCGGGCGAAGAAGCGTTCAACGTGTGTCTGGGTTTACAGGTCCACAAGGGGTTCGGCCCCGCCTACGATTACCTGCACCTGCACTATCGCAACTCCGGCGTCATGCTCGCGATGGGCATGCCCATGATCGACCACATCCGCCAGTTGGCCATGCGCTGGACCGATCCCCACTCGCGGGGCCGGAACTTTGTGGGCCACTACGCCATTCGGGAATGGAATGTCGTTCCGGTCAGCAGCGTGATCGAAGTGCAGTTCGCGATGGCACCGGGGACCGCGCTGGTGCAACGCCGACATGGTGAAAAGAACCTCGCCGAAGCCGAGGGGATTACCTTGGTCGTCGGTGGCGAAGCCGGTGCAGCCGAGGGCGACTTCGAGAGTTGCCTGAACTGGAGTACCCGGCCGGGCCGCGAACTCCCCGTGCTCATGTTGGTCACCAACAACCGCTACGGGATCTCGACGGATCTGCACACCGTCAGTTCCGAGCAACGGATCTCCGATCGGGCCAGCCCGTACGGCATTCGCGCCGAGACCGTGGATGGAACAGATCCGGTCGTGATCTGGAATGCGATCGATCGAGCCATGCGCTATTGCCGACGCGAGCGGAAACCGTTCTTGCTGGAAGCCATGGTGTCCCGATTACACGGGCATTCGTCTTCTAGCGGGGCTCAGCGCGTGTGGGGCGAAACCGACCCGCTCGAAGCGTTCGAACAACGCCTCATCGATGCCGGTGCGATCGATGCTCCTGGCGTGAAGTCGATGAAAGAAGAGGCCAAGGCCGAGACCAACGCCGCCGTGGTCGAGGCGATGCGTGAACCCGAACCGACCCGCGAGGATGTGGAGGCCTTTACCTACGCTCCCAGCGAGGTCGATGCCGTCTACCCGAACGATTACACCGGCCTGCCCGGTGCCAACTAATCCGTCACCACAAGGGGCCACCAGTCGGCACGAAGAGCTACACGGCCGTTCGAGGAATGCGAGTTCCTTCCTGGTGTAGTGCTTCGTGCGACTCGTGATCCGTTGTGGTGGCTCGTTTTTGTGTGAAGGGCTTTCGTCCCCTCTCTCCCGGGGGTTCAAAATATGGCAACGCTCGTGCAAGCCGTTCGGATGGCACTGCACTTCGGTGAGAAGCATCTGGGCGTGACCGATATCTTTGGCGAGGATGTCGGCCCACCACTGGGCGGGGTCTTTACAGCCACGCAAGGTCTGAAGACGGCCTGGAACACGCCGCTGGACGAACGCGGGATCATCGGCACCGCCATGGGCATTGCCTATGCGGGTGGTCGCCCCGTTTGCGAGATTCAATTCTGCGATTACGCCTTCAACGTCATCGACGTTCTCAAGATTGCCGGCAATCAGCGGTGGGCCAGTGGTGGCGGCTTCGACATGCCACTCGTCGTCATGACACCGACCGGGGCTGGTATTCGCGGCAGCATGTACCACTCCCACTGTTTCGAGAGTTGGGCCAGCCGCTTGCCCGGCTGGAAGATCGTGATTCCATCCAATGCTCCGGATGCCTACGGGCTGATAATTGCCGCGATCAAAGATCCGAACCCGGTCTTTGTGCTGCTGCCCAAAGCGTTGTTGCGTCAGCGCGATACTCGACTGATTCCCGGCGAGCCGACTGACCCTGAAGAACTGTCGCGGATGATCGATGCTCCGGTGGGCGATCGCTCCAAATGGGAGCCGCAATGGCCCGAATTGCAAGAATATGTGGTGCCCATCGGGAAAGCCTCGCTGGTGCGCGACGGAAGCGATGGCACGATCATCAGCTATGGCCGCACGCTCCCGCTGTGCGTTCAGGCGGCCGATGAACTCTCCCGCGATCATGGCCACAGCTT
>JBGTAO010000082.1:0-8698 GCA_041749835.1 Gemmata sp.
GGCTCCTGAAGACCTGACCCGGACCTACTTCCCCGACAACCGACCTGTCGCTTATACCCAAATAGAGAACGGCGCTGTTCGCTTCACGCCACCGCCTGAGTCGGAATATGGCGTTCAGAAAGAAATGGAGCTTCACCTGGCGAACTCGGGAAGTCGAGTGGAAGTACGACTCAAGGTGACCAACATCGGGAATCACGTGACCGAACTCGCTCCGTGGGGCCCAACGGTGATGGCTCCTGGTGGGGTTGAGATTATCCCGTTACCTCCCAAAAAGGCTCACCCGGGGCATCCGAGCAACGCGCAGTCTCCCGCCGACTACGGACCGAACCAGGAACTCGTGCTTTGGCCCTATTTCGATTTCGCCGATTCGCGTTGGACGTTCGGAAATCGCTACATTCTCCTCCGCCAGGATGGCAACAAAGGCCCGACCAAAATTGGCCTGGCACACCGCATGGGCTGGGTCGGTTATCTGAACTCCGGTGTCCTGTTCGTCAAGCGGTTCGATTATCGCGAGGGAGCCGTGTATCCCGATCGCGGAACACGGTATCAAACGTTCTCCAACGAAGACATGCTGGAAATGGAAACGGTTGGAGAGTTGGTGCAATTGCAGCCGGGAGCGTCCGCTGAGTTGGTGGAATCGTGGGAACTGTGTAGTAATCTGCCAACAGTGGCAACTGAAAATGACGTGGACCGCTGGGTTCGACCCTTGATTGGTCCGGGTTGACTCAATTCTTCAATGCGGAGAGTGGGGTGACGTGATTTACCCAGAACAATCGACGGAGAAGTTCCTGGAGCACAGGCTCCGCCACACGATCGATGGCATCTTCCACGCTGACCCAGGCCCGGTCGCGTAAGCCACGCTCGGGCCACACGTCGCGAACCTCGATCACCCGCATGCTAAAAAGCAATACATGGTGATGACGACCCAGTTTCTCGTAGACGTAGTTCCCGATCGGTTCCGGGTCCAGCGTGCCAACCAACCCGGCTTCTTCCCAGGCTTCCAACAGTGCCGCGCTTCCTGGCGTGTGCCCGGGATCGATCTGCCCTTTCGGGAAAACCCACCGCCGACCACTGCGAGAAGTTACCATACACAGCCGCGATTTCTGAATCGGGATGACACCGGCCTGATTCACCAGTGGTGGCATAACAATTCCCATAGAACAACACTTCCAGTTCGTGATCACCACCAGTTGCTCAGGATCGACGTCTGGAGTCAAGGGGGTCAACAGAAGTTTACGGATTGCGGATGTCCAGCGCCAAAGGCTCGCCTGAGATGCTGATGGTAACGACTACTCCAATTATCGTCCTTTACAGCCTGTGTGCCATGCCCGATTCGATGCTACTTGTAAAAGATGTGATGCAGGCAGAACCTGTATCGGTTCAACCAAACTGCGCGATTCGAGATGCCTTGACGCTGATGAACGAGTTGCGAATCGGCGCAGTGTTGGTGATCGATACACCAAACGAACTCGTGGGAATCTTTACCGAACGCGATATCCTCCGTCGTATTACCGGTGCGAGTGCGAACTGGACGGAACAACCCGTTTCGAGCTGGATGACACACAATCCCCATACGGTGCAACCCGACCGAGAGTGGATTGCCGCGAGCTTGGAAATGGAGCGATTGCGAGTTCGGCATCTTCCGGTTGTCGAAGATGGTCGAGTAGTGGGGCTCGTCTCTACACGCGGATTGATGCAGCGGCAGACAGCCTATCTGAATCAGCTGATCGAGAATCGGACGACCGAGCTGCGACATGCGAACGACGAACTCATGGCTCGCGATGCCGACCTCCGGCAAAACCTCCGTGCGGCCGGTCGGCTCCAAATCCGCCTAATGCTACCGCACAACCCACCGGACTGGCCTGAACTTCACTGGGGAGTTTACTTCGCTCCACTCGATCATCTGGGTGGCGATTACTACGACATCGCAACTCCAGCAAAAGATCATTTGGGATTTCTGATTGCCGATGCCAGCGGGCATAGCATTGCTGCAGCGATGGTTGCGATCATGTCTCGGTTTGCGTTCACCGAAGTGTCGGGTCGGGTGACATCACCCGGGACGGTGCTCATGGAAATGAACCAGCGCCTTCAGGGACTCGCCGACGAGCGCTTCGTCACAGCGTTTTATGGCATCTTCGATCGCCAGAGTCGCGTGTTCACGTATGCCAACGCTGGCCATCCTTATCCCTTGCGCTGGGTTGCTGCCACCGGGCAAGTGATCTCACTTGCGGCTCAGGGGTTCATGCTCGGGATCATGCCTGAGGAACAGTACCGTGAGTCGTGTTTGCAGCTCGCGCTCGGCGACCGGCTCTGCTTCTACACGGATGGTTTGTTCGAGGCTCGCAATGAGATTGGTGAAGCGTACGGGACTCAACGGTTAATCGAGTGCATCCGGACGCACGGAGCGAAACCGGCAAAGGAGTTATTGGTCGCACTACTCAAGAGTCTCAACGATTTCCGAGGTTCTCAGCCCTTGAACGACGACATTACCGTCGTGATCGTCGAGCTGACGGCAGCAGGTGCGACCTCCACACAACAGAGCTTCACCTGACGCTCGTTAGCTGCCGGACCGGTTCCGAGCTTCGAGTACATCGTACGTTCCGCGATCGGCAGGATGAATACCCTTCACTTCCAAACCGCGTCGCTTCGCCTCACGGAAGGCCTTGGCAGCCTCATCTTTCTCAGTCGGTGATTGCCCCAGCCGTGAGACAGCAAGGTGGAACCATCGCAGAGCAGTGGGGGCAGTTCGGATTGCATCCGTGAGATCGCGATTCGCCTGTTCGTATTGCTTGAGTGTGATCCGGGCACGAGCGCGCGTGTCCAGCAAATCGCCGCTCAGCCCGACTTCACGAGTTGCCTGAGCCAACAAAGCCAGCGCACGTTCGGCAGTTGCAGGGTCAGCAGCCAGAATCCAGGCCAGGTTGTTCAACGCCACCACGTTGCGAGGTTCTAAAGCGAGTACTTTTTCTAGCTCGGCAACAGCACCAATCAAATCGAGTCGATGGGTGAGATACTCGGAACGATTGAGCAGAAGTGCCACCGATTTCGGCTCTTGAGTGAGACAGTGATCGATCCAACCTACCACGGTGGCGGCCTGTCGCTCGGTGGTGTTGCCTGACCGCACGATCGCGAGCCCCGCGGCGGCACGAATTCGCGCAGGCACAGCTTGCCCAAAGCGCTCCAACTGGGCGAAGGCTGCATCAGAGCGCCCATCAGCTGCCAGGACACCGACGAGGCCAATCGTTGCTTCTGGCCGGGTCGGGATCAGCGTTGCAAAGCGCTCCACCGCTGCATCGGTCATGGCTCGTCCGGCAGATGTACCGCGAACGCTTGGGGTGCGGGAAAGCTCGTCAAGAAGTTCCGCGACTCGTCCCGATCGTGCGAAGTGATCGCCAGCTGACGGGTCTGCCGCCTGCGCGTAACGCTCAGCAATCTTCAGTGCCACCTCGGGGCGATTGGCTTTGCATTCGTAACGGGCAACCGCTGCAACGGCTTGGAACTCACCCGGATGGCGTTCCAGGAGTTTCCGAGCAAATGCTGCCGCGGAGCTGTAGTTCTGGTCTTCGATCAATTCTTCGAGGGCGGTCACGAGGTAATAAATGTTGTCCGGGTCACCGTTGAGCAATACTTGTAAGCATTTCCGGCTATCCGCTCGGTTGCCCGTCACACGATACAGTTGAGAAAGCCCAAAGAGATCTCGCGGGGACTTCCCTTTCGTGAAAGCGGCATCCAGCGCAGTAATCGCACGATGTTGTGCAAGCAGTCGGTCCGCACCTTCCAGATACCGCGAAAGGGTTGTGAGCACACTGGCCGTGGATCGTAACTCTTCCACCGTACTGGAATCATCGGTTGTAGCCGATTGCAAGAGTTGCATGGCCCGTTTCCGGTCCGGGGCTTGACCTCCGACCGCATATAGCATGGCGAGGTTCCGATGGGCCCACGCTTGATCCACCGCCGCGAGATCTGGAGACTTGAGATACCCCTCGATCAATTTCGCGGCCGCTTCGGTTTGGTTCCGCGAGAGCTTCACGGCGAGGCGAGCTTGAACCAACAGCCGTGGGTCGCCCAACTCCACTTTGAGATCGGGGAGTTCATCACCGGTCATTTCCTGGAAAATGGCCAACAGTCCTGCATACCCCGCAGGAGGGAGTTTTGCCTTGGCGGATGCCAACGTTTGCCGCGCATCACTCGAATGGTGTTGTTGGACCAGGGCGAGCCGTAACCAGTCGTCCGTGGTCGGGTGTGGTGCCTGAATGGCTTGTAGCAAGAGTGGCAATGGCTCTTGAAGGCGATGCTGTATCGCCGTATCAGCCAACCAACCCAGTGCGCCAGGTTCGCTTTCGAGCTTACGCTTGGTCCAGTCGAGTAACTTGTTCGCAATCGGTTGCTGGACCTTACCGCAGATGTTGGTGATCAACCGGGCAAACGGTTCACCACGCCATCGGGGGTCTGCCGTCAACCGCGTGAGGAGGCTGTCGATTTGCTTCTCATCATCCTGGTTACAGCGTTGCAAGAGAAGCGCCCGAGCGGCTTCATAGCGAGTCGGCTCCAGCAAAAAGGCCCTTGCGGTTAATCGTTCTGCCTCGGCCGTGTGACCCGTTAACTGGTGTAACCGGGCCAGCGCCAAGCAGGCATCCGCCCGGGTTGGCTCTGCACCAAATGCGGCAATCACGCGATCCTTCATCGCCGTTGCTTGCTGAGCATCCGCTGCGGTTGCATCAGCCAACATCACGAGTGAAGCCGATTCGCCCTGAAGTTTGATGAGCGTAGAACGCGCTTCTCTAACTAATTCCACTTCGCCGGTACGCGAGGCCCGTTCGTGAAGCCGAGCCCAAATCGCAGGGTCAGTCGGTCGAAGTCCCGCGATTCTCCGGAGTGTCTGGACAACACTTGCTTGGTCCCCAATATGTTCGAAGACCTCCACCATTCCGAAGAGTAAGCGTAGTTTCTCCGCCTCAGGCCAGGCTTCGATCTGCGCTGTGAGAGGTGCCAGCGGGCGCACTCGTCCGGGTTCCAGCGCTGAGATCCTCGCTCGGGCCAGGCGAACATCGGCACCATCGCCAGTCGCAGCCTGAGCTTCATCAATCACTGCCAGACCTGCGGTTGTTCCGTTGAAGTCCGTGACCGCTTCCGCAAGGGCCAGCCACAGCCGCGTATCGCCGGGCCGCCGTGCCGCCTCTCCGCGGAGTAACTGAATGGCCTCCGCCGCTTTCCCACCGGCAATGCCAACTTCCGCCCGCAAGATGATCGGTTCGGAAGATGCCGCGCTGAACTTTTTGGCCAGCGCCATCATGGCCAGGTCGAGTTTGCGCCAGTCCTCTTGGGTCGCGTTGGTGGTTTTGTATCGGTGCAGTTTGGTCCGCACCCACTGCGACACGACTTGACCGGAGGCGTATGGCGATTCCGCTGCGATCTCCAATTCCCGCACGGCCTCGTCAAAACGACCAAGGTTCAGAAAGAGGTTCCCCAATCCGACTCGTGCCTGAACGTTCTTCGGATCGGATTGCAGCACCCGTTGGAAGGCTTTCTCTTCGGCTTCAAAGTGCCCCAGTTTGCTCGCTGAGACAGCAATCAGCAAGTTGAGCTGCGTCTCCAGTCCGGGCAGGTTGTTGATCTCTGTGCGAAGCGTTTCCAACAAGCTGATGGCTTCACTCCAGCGTGCATCGCGCATAGCTAGCCGCGCTCGCAGATACTTCACCTGCACAACCGGAGCTTTGCGGGATTCCAAGCGACGCAAGATCTCTGAGCTTCTGGTCGTGTCGCCTTGCTGAACCAAAAGGTCCGCAAGCGGTACGAGTAATTCGAAGCCCTCGGAGTTCGCCTTTAACCCATCTTCGAGAACTGCAATTGCCGCAGGTGCATTTCCTCGAACCAGCTCCAACCAGGACAGGCTTCGAATCACTCGGAGGTCGCGGGGGTAGAGCGCCGCAGCATCCCGTAAGATGGCGTGGGCTGCCGGGATCTTTTGTTCTCGCTGGTAGATCTCCGCGAGCAAGAGGCAGGCCTCAACATGCTCGGGATCAAGTTCCAGCACCCGCTGCAATTCCGCCAGGGCCCGCTTGAGGTCGCCACGGCTAGAGCCACTTTCTTCGAGGTGAAACGTCTCGAATCGAGCTCGAACTAGATGCGCCTCTGGCTCCTGGGGCAATGCCTTGGTCATTCGATCGAGCACCACCCGCGCCTCGGGAATATCGTTCTGATTCCGCCAGACAAGTTGAGCCAGCCGCTGGTACGGGATCATCTCATCGGGAGCGTATTTGATAGCAGTTTTGAAACTACTTCGCGCGTCTGTAAGCTGGTTCAAGCCGACTTGTGCGGCCCCGAGGAGTTGCCAGAGTTTGGATTCGTTCGGGAACGCCTGAATCAAGGCCTGGGCATGGGTCAGCGCATCGGAGTAGCGACCAAGGCGAAGACAGCTTTCCAGCGCCTCACGGCGAATCGAATGCCGCTGTGGGTCGAGGCGCAGAATGCGATCATAAAGGAAGATCACATCGGCCTGGCCACGTGCAGTAGGATTGCGCTTGCGGAGCAGAGCCGCAAGTTCGACCTGGGCTTCAACATCGTCGGGTGAGAACTCGAGGTACTGCCGATAGTAATGAATGGCAACATCGAGCTTCCCGTTCTGGGATGCTCGTTCCGCTTGTCCCCGGAGTGCCTCCGGGATTCGCCCCGCCTGAATGGCGTGAAGGCCAAATACCGCGCCCGAGATCAGAACAAGCGCCACGAGCAGCTTGAACAAGAATGGTTTGTTAATCGTCGGCATAGTATCCCGCATCCATGCACTGCCGGGTCGGTGGGGCGGCGTGGACGACGCCCCCGGCTCCCCGACCTTCCGGAGCCCGGCAGACAGCGAATGCTAAACGGTGCCCGCGGGCTGAATCAACCCCAAGCGCAGCCGGGAACGAAAACACCGCCCACGGAACTCCGTGGGCGGTGCAGGGTGGTGTCGATTCTGTTCCGAAAACTACTTACTCGGCTTGACCTCTTTCACAACCGGCTTCACATCCTTTACAGCAGTCGGCAAGGAAAACTTGCCATCTTTCAGTTCTTTGAGCAATGGAAGGATATGCTCGCTGGGCAGAATCCAGGTTTCGACGCGGCCCGCGCGGGCAATGCTAATACCCAACACGTTGCCATCAAGATCGACGATTGGTCCACCGCAGTTCTTGGGCTCGACAACCATATCCGTTTGCAATACCGCAGGGAATCCGGTGCGGCGACCCGATAGCTCGCCGCCCATCGCGTTCTGAATGCGGCCCCGATCTTTCGGATCGGTTGGCACTTCCGTGAGCTTGAGCTTCAGTGATTGCTCAGCCCCTTCACGAAGCACGGTCAGCGTGACACTATCACCAGGCCGGAAATTCTCCATCGCTTCTTGTAAAGCCGCGCGGCTGGGAACCTTGAACTGCTCCACGGCCGCAACCACGTCCTTGATTTTCAATCCGGCCTTCTCGCCAGCACCACCTTTGGTGACTTCGACAATCTTGGCACCCAAGAGCGTGCCGTCATCGCCCTTGGCATCCGAGGTGTCGAGGCGGATACCAATCATCCCCCGATTGTGGTTCACAATCTCAATCTCAGGGTATTCGATCAGTTTCCTGACGCCGGCACTGACGATACCAATCGCAACCGCATCACTCGTTGGTCCAGTTGCGGCCAGCCAGTTGCCGATCAGCGTTTTCTTACCATCGGCAAATGAGACTGCTTTGAGCCCTTTGGCTTCCACCTTCAGCATTGCCAGATCGGTCTCACGGTGCTTGCCAACAATCTGTGCTTCGTATTCCGAACCATCCGAGAGGCGAACCCAAAGTCGCCCCTGGCGAAGTTCGCTGGCCTTGGTGAGGATGAAGCCATCGGTAAACACGACAGTGCCAAGGGCAATATCGCGATCATCCGCTCGAACGCGAACGGTCGAGTCCTTGGATTTCTCGACAACGGTCTTGAAAGGCGCAAGTACCTTCGGATTGTTCGAGATCTGAGCCGACGCAGGGGCAGCAAGGGCAGCCAGCATCAGCGCTGCTGTGAGGGAGCGAAGGGTCATGGATCGGAACTCCCAAAAAGTGTCACTGGGTATGAGAGGTATCACATCATTGTTGGAGAGTCACTTGGACTCCAGAGTAAATCACGGGGTAAGGGTAATCAAGAGCCACGTTTTCCGAGAGTCACGGAGAGGGCAAGTGTTTGAGTGCCGCGACGCACAGAAAGTTTCACAACATCACCAGGTTTTTTATCTTTAAGCAACTCGCGGAGCTTTTTCACACTCTTGACAACGTCTGCATTGAAGCGAGTGATGGTATCGCCGGCTTTTAAGCCCGCTTTACCTGCTGGCGTCTCGGGATCGATTTCCTCTGTCACCCAGGCATCGTCCTCTTCGTCATCCGGGAAGACCACGCCCAAGAACGGTGCGGTTGTGGTTTTGCCCCTCTTGGCAATGCTGCCAAAAAGCTCGCCGGCCACAAGCTTATCCCACTGTTCTTTGAACCGCTCCGTCGGCACATGGATGTTTTGCGACAGCGTCAGACCAATCCGACTGTGAATGCCCACGACGTTTCCATCAAGATCGAAAAGTGGGCCGCCAGAATCACCACCAACAAGTGTGCAGTTGGTCCGCACGATGTCTTTTGTGTTATTCTCGATTCGTCCGAGCCGGGCCACGGGAGGCCGTGAAGGTTTCGGCCCATTTGGGTGTCCCATGGAC
>JBGTAO010000083.1:0-5529 GCA_041749835.1 Gemmata sp.
CCGTTCCAGAAGTGCCCGAGTTGCACGCAACCGGCCATGCGCTACCAGGGGCTCGGAACCGAGAAGTTGCATGCCGAGATCGAGGAGAGGTTCCCCGGCCATGTGTGCCAGCGCATGGATTCGGACACGATGGCGAAGCACGGGAGCCACCAGCGTGTGCTTGATGCGTTCCGCGATGGGTTGATTCACATCCTGGTGGGCACGCAGATGATCGCGAAAGGGCTCGACTTCCCGAACGTCACGCTCGTGGGTGTGGTGAACGCCGACGTGGGGTTGCACCTCCCCGACTTCCGCAGTGCCGAACGGACCTTCCAGTTGCTAGCCCAGGTGGCCGGCCGCGCGGGCCGTGGCGACAAGGGCGGCAACGTTCTCGTGCAAACCTTCACACCCGATCACCCGTGCATCACGCTGGCCGCGAACCACGACTTCGTTAGCTTTGCGGGGCAAGAACTGGCGCACCGCAAGCAACACCAGTACCCTCCGTACCACCGGTTGGCCCGTCTGATTGTCCGCAGCGAGAAGGAAGACTCCGCTGCGCAGTTTGCCGACACACTCGCCGCAGCGTTCCAGGAGGCGATCAAGCGGGCAATGTCGAACGAATCCGCCGATTCTCCCACGGCGAAGGCCAAAACACCACCGGTGCGGTTGCTCGGTCCGGCAGAGTGCCCTGTGTTTCGGCTCAACAACTTTTACCGGTTCCACTTCCAGATCCAGTCAGCCGAGAGTAGCGTATTGCACGCCGTTTTGCGCGATGTGCTGGCGATCGCCAAGCCACCAAGTGGCGTCGAGTTCCAGGTGGATATCGATCCGTTCAGTATGTTGTGACCCTGCCGCATCGGGGCTATGATCAATTATCATTTCGCCCCGAGGTGCGCCGATGTCGCTTCTTGCGTTGTTAATCGCGATCGCCTGGGCCGCGCCCTTCGACCGACCCGATTTCCCCGAACCGCGTGTGCTGGTTGCCGGCGCACTCCCCGAAGGCGTTGTTGCTCGCCTCGGTCCCGATACGTTCCGCTTTGCGGGCTGGACGAATGTCCTGCATAACGGCGGACCGGCGGCGCGCTATTCCTCGGACGGCAAGCGCATTGCGATCACGACAACTGCGGGCGCTTATGTCTGGGATGCAACCACCGGGAAGCGGCTCTTGTGGGTCGCCACCGATAGTTGGACCGTCAGCGGGATTCTGGGCTTCGGCGGGACCAACGATGTCATCGTGGATTGCCGACGTCTCCACGACGATAAGGGGGGCGGTGTGTTCCGCATCAACATCGCCAGTGGCAAGGTGGACGGCCAAGTTGCAGCCCAACGAGCCACAAGCCTTCCAGGCGGTGTCGCCCAATGGTACGGTCGTCTATTCGCGCACCCGGGTCAACGACATGGTGGCCGAGAATATCGCTACCGAGATCGCCACGGGCAAGGAACTGTGGCGGCGGAAGATGCCCGGCATGAGTTGGATGCGGGTTTCTCCTGATGGCACGCGGTTGCTGGTGTGGTCGTCCTGTGCCAAGTGGGAAGTCGATGTGCTCGATACGGCAACTGGTAAATTGGTCGAGCGATTCGTGCATCCTGATTCCGATAGCGATCCCGCGTGGACCACTGGCGGAGTTGCGATGAGTTCAAAGGCCGCACGACTTGTCGCCGCACACGAGTGGGATCGAGGCTTCACAGTGTTCGAGAGTGGTACCGAGATTCCCACGCACCGTGTGGTTGGCCCGTGGTACTCGAACATCTACCTGACGCAGGGCAGCAAGCGGGCGGTGGTCATTCGTGGTCGCGGCGACCAGAGCATCGAGGTCTGGGATCTGCCTGCGAAGAAGCGTCTTTCGTCCGTCCCGGCATTGGTCGGGCGAACCATGACCCTCGCACCCGATGACACCACGATTTGCACAACCGATGCAAGGGGCTTTCCCGGCACGCTGCAGTTCTTCGATGTCGGCACCGGGAAGCGCCTGCCTCAATCGCCCGAGTGGTTCACGCAAGCGGCCGTGGTGTGGTACCTGCCCGATGGTACGCTCGCCTCGGCGGATGAGAAGTTCGAGAAGCCCGTGAAATGGGACGTGACCACCGGCGCGATGGCCGCACTCCCCGCAGGGAGCAAGCCACCCGAACCAGCCAAGCCGGCTGCCACATTCCACCCGCCGACGGGCACAGGACCGGTCGTTGTCGCGCCAAACGGTGAGCGAGCCATTGGCTACCGCACGGACCCCGACGAACTCGATTCGTCGCCTGGCGACAGCTACCTCGGCCTCTTCGATGATCGGGGAACCGTGGTGCGCAAGCTCAATTGGTACGGCAACTTGTTTGGTACGAAGTCTGCGTTCGCACCAGACAGCAAAACGTTCGCCATCGCCCGAGGGGACGGCGAGATCACACTGTACGATTCCGAGAAGGGATTGCCGATCCGGACGCTCCGCCACGGTGGTGGAGTCACGAGCTTGGCATACTCGCCGGATGGCCGATTTCTAGCCTCTGCGTGCGGCGACGGCCCAATCCTCGTGAGGGCGGTGGGAGGGCGCTGACTATTGCGAACCGGTCTCATCTCGAAAAAATTGCATCCGTGGGCTGGCGGCAACATACTGGTATCGCATAACTTGACCTGAGAGCAGAGTTTGGTATCTTTCGGCAACACGCCGATACACGTATTTCGCGACGGAGGTTTTGCCGGTCATGGCCCACATCGTCACCGCGCCTTGTAATGATTGTAAGTACACCGACTGCTGCGTCGTCTGCCCGGTCGAGTGCTTCTACCAAGACGACCTGATGCTTTACATCGATCCGCAGGATTGCATCGACTGCGAAGCCTGCGTTCCCGAATGCCCCGTCGAGGCCATCTACGCCGAGGCCAACACCCCGGCCCAGTGGACCAGCTATATTCAGCTCAACGCCGAGAAAGCGGCCGCACTGAAGGCGGGCAGTGGTCACATCACCGAGAAGCAGGACGCCAAGGAAGGGCCGGACTGCAAGAAGAAGTGAGACCGTAGGTTGATGATCGCGTGAGAGAAAACTGGTCCGGAGTCGCTGTTCGCGCTTACCATGCAAGTGCAGCGACACCGGACCAGGTATTGGCATCGCCAATTGCTGATCACCCACACGCGCCATCCACTCTATGACCGGCATATTGCTCATTCAACTCGGCACACCGAATAAACCCACCTTTACCGGCCTGGTCCCGTACTTGCGCCAATTCCTCTCGGATCGGCGTGTCATCGAAGTACCCCGGATCATCTGGTATCCCCTGCTCTACGGTGTGATTCTCCCGACTCGCTCGGGCGCGTCTGCGGCCAAGTATCGCCGCATCTGGGACGACAAAACCGGCTCTCCGTTGATGCACTACACGCAGCAGCAAACGAAGCTGTTGCAGCAGCACTTTCCGGATCATCCGGTGCAGTTCGGCATGATGATTGGCAACCCACCCCTGCGGGAGTCGCTCCAGCAGATGATTCACCGCGGAGTGGATCGCATCATTGCCCTACCGATGTTCCCGCAGTATTCGGCCACAACGACCGCCAGCGCCACCGATGTGCTCTTCCGGGCGCTTATGAAAGAACGCCGCGTACCCGCCGTGCGTGTGGTGCCGCCGTACTACGACCACCCCGGCTACCTCGACGCGCTCGAAGCCGTCATCCGCGACGACCTGGCCAAGCTCCCCTGGGAGCCCGAGCACTTCGTGGTCAGCTTCCACGGCATCCCGCGCAAGTACGCCCAGCGTGGCGACCCGTATGCTACGCATGTGGTACGGACGACGCAGGCACTCGTGAAGCGCATGGGCTGGCCGCGCGACCGCTGGACGCAAACATACCAGTCGCGATTTGGCCGTTCACCCTGGCTGATGCCCTACACCGACGATGTGCTCCAAACGCTCGCCAAGAAGGGCCTCAAGCGCGTGTACGTGGCATTACCCGGTTTCACAGCCGATTGCCTGGAGACGATCGACGAGATCGGCCATGAGAGCGCCGAGGTGTTCGAAGGTGCGGGCGGCGAGCACTTGAAGAACGGAACGTGCCTGAACGATCACCACAAGTGGATCGAAGGCATGGCCCGCATCATCCGCGACGAGGGCCGGGGCTGGCTTCCGTGATGGCAACACAACCGGGATGCCACGCACCCCGGCTCGCCAAAGCTCCCCCCGGGACCGTGGTCGCCCCGACCGCTCTTTGGCTTGGAACCGGAGGGCGTCAGCCCTCCGCTCGCCTGCAACCCGCTCCCCCCGGGACCGCTGGCTTCTAGCCTGCTCTTGGGGTGCCCCACGCCCGAATCACTTCTTTGGCGCAACCGTGATCGCGTTCAGATAGAGGTTCAGATCGTACTCGCCATCTTTGTAGACATCGTTGAGGAACTCCACCGCGAGTTTCTGCTTCCCTTGCTTCAACTTCGCGGTGAGCACGTATTCCTTGGGGTCTTCGGTGGTGCAGGCATGCTCCTTGGCCACCACAGTGTCGCCCACGGTGAGCTTGAACTTGGCCAGTTGCTTGTCGGCCATCACGCACGACGCCTTCACGGTGATGGTGTACTCGCCATCTGCCGGGATCGTCACATCGCCGGAGGCGTTGCCGTGGGTGTAGAGGAAGAAGCGAGAATCGGCTTCGTCGTAGCCGCCGAGTTCGGTGCCACCGTCGAAGTTACACTTCCAGACGAAGTCGCGGAGGCTGAGCTTGATCGGCTCCGTTTTCGGCTGTTCAGTTTTGACTGGTTCAACTTTGGCCGGTTGCTCCGCAGTGGACGCAGCGGTGATGCTGCCCAGTAGCGCAATCCCGACAATGAAGCTGGCAGAACGCATGTGATGATACTCCGGGTCGGTTGGTCGAGTTCGTGCGAATAGTGCCACGGTCGCGCCGAGCCCATGAAGCCAGACGGCCGTGGCAGTTGGTTGTGCGATCAACAGTTTCAGTTCTTGGGCGGCCCGGTGGGTGCTCCTGGCGGTGGGCCAGAAGTTCGGCCGGCATTCTTGCCACCAGCGGTCGGGCTCGCAGCGGGTTCGCTGCCGGTCTTCCCTTCCCAGAGTTGCTTGTAGCGTGAATCGTCGACATCCTCCACCGCACCACCGGTGAAGGCCACTTGCTTCATCCCGTTGACGCCTTGCGTCTCGAAGATCACCGGGTCCTTGGAGCCACGGCCACCGCCAATGTTGTAACGGATCTTGAACACTTGCCCGTCTTTCTCCGAGACGAACACGCTCTCCACGTCGTCCGAGTTAATACCCATCATCTTCAATTTGTTGGCATCGAAGTTCTTGATGAACTCCTTGAACTCGGCTTCGGTCTTGGGGCCACGGCCATTCTGGTAGTTCTGATGCGCTGCGTAGAGATTTCCGAGTCGCTGGATGTTCGACTTGTTCATGTCGCCCACCAGCTGAGCCGTATTGTCGCTACTACAGCCTGCGACGACCAACGTCGCCACGGCAGATAGCAGGAGACAATTGAAACATTTGCGCATGGTGCTTCCGCTCCGATATTGGTGTGTTGGGAATGCTTTGCGAGGTGCGTGCCGACCAACGCAGCGGTCGAATTGTCGATCCGGGATCGCCAGACA
>JBGTAO010000084.1:0-5692 GCA_041749835.1 Gemmata sp.
GTCTTCCCGGGGGGCAGCGATCACGTCGTCGCTCCCAGCAGCGGCAGCCAACGCGGCTGCCTGCCGATCCAGTAGCGCCGGAGCAGTCTCGGCGGGGAAGCAAGCCTTTGCGATCCGGTTCAGTTTCAGTGTGTCACCGGCGGCGGTGCGACGCTCGTCGGCGGGCAAACCCTGGGCCGCTTCCCATTTGGCCTGTGCCAGGAGCAACAGCACTTCGCCAAGGTTACCCTGAACGACAGCACGTTCCTCGTCCGAAAGCAGGCGCAGTTCGTTGCGCTTGGCCCAGTTGGCATCGTCGGGAATTCCGTAAGCCGCGAGCAGTGCTTCGGCATCGGCCAGGGCGCGCGTGCGTGCGGTGGGATTCCCCGGAACGATCAGATCGAGCCGAATGCGATCGAGCGCAGTCTGTGTGGCTTGAGCACGATTGGTCGCAACGGCGCGAGCACTGGCCTGGGCTCGCAAGTAAGCGACACCACCCAGCCCCAGCGCCAGACCGATCAGGCACGCGAACATCAGGCGTGCGGGCACACCCGGGTTCCGCCGTCGCCATTTGCTCACTCGTTCCCGCAGCGAGGGTTCGGGGGCATGGAGCAACGGTTGATTCGCCAGTTGGCGCTCGGCATCGATGCGCAACTGCTCCGCGGTCTGATACCGGTGCTGCGGCTCCGGTGCGAGGAGCTTGTGAACGATCGCTTCCAGTGCCGGCGAAACGGCGGGGTTGAGTGCCCGGATCGAAGGTGGCCCCTTCTGCCGGGTGGCGATCAGCCCGTCCATGTTCACCAGGTCTTTGGATGACGCCGGGAACGGGACCTCGCCGGTCAGCATCTCGAACGCCATTACACCGAGTGAGTAGAGATCGGTGCGGGCATCGATTGCCCCTTTCCCTCGGGTTCGCAGATCGATCAGTTGCTCGATCGCCATATACGGCACGGTGCCGCCCACGAGTTCCCGATCCGGATTACTGGCATCGAACGACAGATTGAAGTCTAGCAGCATCGGCTCGCCAAGATCGGGCAAGAGCACGTTGGCCGGCTTCAGGTCCAGGTGCAAGATGCCGCGATCGTGAGCATGGGCCAACCCCGCCGCAAGTTGGGCCAGCATCTGGAGGACCGCCCGCGGTTCGCCAATCACATCGGTGGCATCACCGACTTCCACCGTGTGCTTTCGGCGTTCGCTCAGGAGAGTCGGTTGGCTCTTGGGGCTGGAATGGCTTTCGCCCAGTGAGGTGGTTTTCGCAGGGCGTGTGCCGGCCGTTCGGCGGCCGAGTTGTTCGCGCGAAGGGTGCTCGGCGCGATAGGTGCCGATCAAGTCGGCGATCGTGCGCCGACCCAAATACGGCATACAGATGACTTGCACCGAACGGGAATCGTGAACCGAGTAGACAGGCACCACGTTGGTGTGCTGCAAACGGGCCAGGCGCTCGGCTTCCCGCGTCTTGCGGAGTGTGACCTTCAACGCCACCGGGCGGCCGGCCAGCGATTCCTGATGCGCCAGGAAGACCCGGGCGAACGCGCCTTGCCCCAACTCCTCGGCCAGGTGGAACCCCAGGAAGGTTTCTCCCACTTGTGGGAAAGTTGCCGATGCCGATGGGCTCTGTTCCAGTTCCGCCAGAACGGAGCGGGAGATCTTTCGCACGTTGGTGGGCGGTGGCGTGGCCACGGCATACGCGGTCCCCGATGGTGTGAGCACCGGCACGCGAACCGTCGGCATTGGCGTGTCGTCGTAGGCCACTGGGGTGAACGGTGGCGCGGGCAGACGCGGCGGGGGAGTTGGGATGCTGGGGGTCGGGGTCACAGTGGGTACCTGGGCAATTGCGTTCGGTCTGTCGTTGCGCCCCGACCTTGGAGAACGACTGACGGTTTCCTTTGACCTTGCTCGTCACCATCTGCGGAGTTCGACGAGTTCTGCCGGTTCCGCTTACTGTCAATCCTGAGAGCACGATGGTGACGGTTGTAACGGGTATACATGCACGGTTAGTCGGCTCTAGTACGAGATCCAGAGGCACGCAAACGAATGTGGCGAGATTTCTCGGATGCGTTCACCGCAAATGTGAATTGAGATCGACCTTGAGCTTGAGCGTGAACCGCCGAGCGCTAAACACCACCCGAGTTTCACCCGGCGCTCAGAGATGAGTTCATGGCGTAAGCACCCCAGTTTCACAGCGAAACCGCAAACTGTTGCCCGCAGCGCAACGCGTTCTTGGGGTGGGGCCCGATCCGTAGCCGCGGGTTTAGAGCACCAGCGGTATCTCAAGCCGGTGGGCAAACGAGCCATCGTTATCGGCTTCCTGGACTGCCTGCAGACTGGTGCGGAACGCTTCCAGAGTCTGCACCAGTTCGGCATCCCCGTGTGCCAGGCTCGGCAGCATGAAGCCCCGGAACGTGAGTACGCCATTCTTCATCAGTTCTTGAATCAACAGCGTGCGTTTTAGTGCCCGGCGGTTCAGGTCCGGCTCGTCGAACCGGTAGACCATCCGGTACGGCTGGCCAACCATGCGCCCGGCGATCCCCAGTTCAACACTCAATCGCGCAATCCCGTTGATAAGCCGTTCGCCGTAGCTGTGGACGATGCCAGGGATATCAGTTTTCGTGTAAATCTCGAGTGCTGCGAGCGCGGCAGCGAACGAGTAAGCCTCGCCCTTGAACGTCGGGTGGTAGAAGATTCGCCCGATTGTCGGCTCTAGAATTTCGCGACGACCGAGGAGGGCTGAGAGCGGCCAGCCAGACGTGAGCGCTTTCCCCAGGCACGTCAGATCGGGTACCACGCCAGTGGCCTGCTGTACGCTGCCAGCCCGATAACGAAAGCCCGTCATGATTTCGTCGAACACCAGCAAGATCCCTTGCTCGCGGCAAATCGTGGCCACGTGCCCCAAGAATGCCGGGTCGGCGTCGCGCACGGGGCCATCCACACCTTCCACCTGCGCGGCCGGTTCCAACACGACGGCGGCAATCTCTCCGCGATGTTGTTCGATCAATCGACAAAAACTTCCCAGATCGTTGAGTCGGAATCGAAAGGTGCTCGGTGCCGCGCCGGGTGCGGCGAGTTCTGCCGACATCGATTCGGCATACCAGTCTTGCCAGCCGTGATAGCCACTAAAGAGGATCTTGCGCCGGCCCGTGAACACGCGGGCGATTCGCACAGCCGCAGTACAAACATCTGATCCGTTCTTGCCGAACAAGGCCGCGTCTGCACCTGGAAAGCGAGCGCACAGCGCATCCGTCACTTGCATTTCCAGTTCGTGCGGGAGGGCAAGGATTGACCCCGCGTTCAGGTACGGGGTCACGGCGGCCTGCACCGCGGGGTGGGCGTAGCCGAGTAGGGCCGACCCCCAGCCCATCACATAGTCGATCCACTCACGGTCTTCCAGGTCACGCATGCGGCAGCCACGGGCTTGGCTGACGAATAGCGGATAGGGGCGACCATCGCGGCCATGGGGAACGCCATTGGTCGGCTGGTAGCCCCAGTTGTTGGAACGGCGGGCGATCGCCAGCGCCTCGGCCGTCCGCCCTGATTCGGGTGGTGCTTTGTCGATGCGCACTACCAGCGGCGTTGCCCCACGATCGGCGAACCAGGCCACATGTTGTTCGACTAGCGAGAAAGTCAACTCCCAGTACGGCGCAGGGCTCTTACCGAGAACGAGGGGAACCCCCAATGTCATCTCTCCGCCGGGAGCAACAGTCTGTGTCACACGCGCAGATTGCGGCGGCCCGCCATCCACCGTGACCACTAGATCAACGCATTTCCCCTCGGGATGGTACGCCATCCAGTTTTTGCTACCGCGGTTGACGAAGCGCACGAAGGCATGAAACGGCGTCCCCTCCGGCCACGCGGTCGGAAGATTGTGTTCGCGCCATTCCACGGCGTACGCTGGACCGCGCCGGTTTCCGTTCGGGATCGGCGTTTCCCGGGCACTGGTGGCGGGTTGAACGTCGATCATGCCCTCGAATAGCACGGGGCCAGTCTGGGCAGAATAGCCCTCATGTTCGCCAAGGAGTTGCAATCGCAGTGGCAGCGCGCCCGTGGAACGTGTGGCCGTGATCGGGAAAACAAAGTGGCAGCGGCCACCAGGGTGAATATCTTCGCGCACCGAGACTCGCGTTGGGGTTCCCCCGGCGACCGATACGGCGAGTGCCACGCCGCCGCGGTGCGGGTTCTTCTCGGGAAACCAGCTTCGGGTGCCGACATTCTCGACAAAGATTCGGGCGGTGATCGTCTGACGGGGGCTGAGTGAACGTGGAAGCTCTTGAAGCACGACGCGGGCACGGAATGCAGGTTCACCGACCGAAGGGCTTTCCTCACTGGTGGCGCGGGCGACCAAGCCCCGCTCGCGGAGATCGAGCATCTGGTTGTGCAGAGTGGTCAGGCTGCGCGGAACATCGATACCGTACGGACAGCCACAGGTGACATCGGGGCAACTGGCACAGGTCGCCTCGGCTTTGGGGTGCAAATTGAAGTATTCAACCGCGTCCCACGTTTCGTAGGTTTCCGAAGGGTAAAGCGATACATACCCGGCGCGGAACATCCAGGAGACGCGTTGCCCCTGGCTGCATAGGGTGTCGCACAGTCCGCACCTGCTGCAGAGATCGGTCTGGAGCAGGCTGATTCGTTCCTGAATTTGCGTGCGGATTGGTGCGGCCACAACCAAGGGCTTGTGCCCTGCGCGGGCATTCTCCTCGGCTTCGGCCACCGATGCAGTGCCCGGCAACACACACGCGATGTCGGGGCATTCGAGAATCGAACGTAGCACATCGCCAGCCTTCGATTGCGGCCGGTTATCGTCGAAGCGGGGCGGGAAGGCCTGACCCCGGCACAGCAGGCCACCGGCCAGCGGCTTCATTACCATGACGCCCACATCGAGTTCTCGACACAGCGGGAAGAGTTCGAGCCGGTTACGCGGTAGACTTTCGAAGTGGCGGCCGGGCGGTGGATTGTACGAAAGGAGATGAAAGCCAAGCTCGTTGTACGCCACCATGATGGCATCGAAAGCTCCACTGCGGACCAATTTCTTGATGAATTCCGGGTTGCCATGCGTGGTACAGAATGTGCCACCGAGCCGCCCTTGTGCCTTCTTCTTCATCAGGAACTCGACCATGCCGCCGGTGCCCCACACATTCTCACGGTAGGCTTCGCGGTCGTCGACACAGGCGATGCCGAAAAGATCGAGGCGGTCAGTACGAAAGCGCCGGCACGTGGCTTCGAAGAGGTGCTCGAAGTGGCGCACGGGGCCATCGGAGTTGTAATGAACGTCGTACCCCTGCGCGGCCACGATCACACGCTGCCGCGTCCGCGCCATCGCCTTCGCGACAATGGCCTCGGCCCCTTCGTAATCCGGTGCGGTGTGGATCAGGTTCACACCCAGATCGAAACCCTTGAGGAGTGTGTCGATCGCCTGCGATTCCGGCACCAGACGCAACTGACAGGTACCAAAACCAACGACGGAGACCTTGAAATTGGTGCGACCAAGGCGACGCCGTTCCATAGCGAGTCATCCGTGAGGATCTCTGAGTGGCACTGAACGTTTCCCAGGGTATCGCCAAGTGAGAGGAAAGCAACAAAGTGAACTTGGGAGCCCCGCGTGAGGGTGGGCGTCACAAAAGTCGGTGGCTTTTTCGTTGGGAGGATAGGAGGATGAATGTGAGTCAGAAATTCCTCCTGGCAGGAGCCGCCCGATGGCACGACGACCACCCAAAAC
>JBGTAO010000085.1:0-9490 GCA_041749835.1 Gemmata sp.
GGCCAAGCTGGCTTCGAACGAAGTGGTTACCTGCCCGGGCAGTTCCAGGCAACCCGGGTGTCGGCCCGGGCGACCGACCTGGAGCGGATGATCCGGCACCTCAAGAACCCGGCCGTTGGCCCCGACGACCAACGGCGGCAACTCGACGCCCTACAGTCCTTCAACCGAGCCCACGCCGCGGCGAACGGGCACGACCCGCATCTGGAGGCACGGGTCCGCGCGATGGAGACGGCGTTCCGAATGCAGACCGCCGCCGGAGATGCGTTCGACGTCCGCCGCGAACCGGCCCGGGTGCGGGACATGTACGGAGATGGCGAGTTCGCCCGCGGGTGCCTGCTGGCCAGGCGATTGGTCGAACGAGGTGTCCGGTTCGTGCAACTGTCGCTCGGCGGTTGGGATCACCACTCCCGGATAAATGCCGAGCTGAAGAAGCTGTGCGGGGAGATCGACCGCCCGATCGCGGCCCTGCTGAAGGATCTCCGCCAGCGGGGGCTCTTGGATGACACGCTCGTGATCTGGGGCGGGGAGTTCGGTCGCACCCCGGTGTCCGAGAACGGCGACGGCCGCGACCACAACCACTATGGGTTCACGATGTGGCTGGCCGGAGGCGGGGTGAAGGGCGGGACCAGCTATGGGGCGACCGACGAGTTCGGCTTCAAAGCGACGGAGGACAAGGTCAGCGTCCACGACCTGCACGCGACCATCCTGCACCTGCTCGGCCTCAACCATGAGAAGCTCACATATCGCTACAGCGGCCGCGACTTCCGCCTGACCGACGTTCACGGCCGCGTGGTGAACGAGGTTCTGGCCTGACCACTCTGAAGACGCCGTAGAGCGGAACAGCAGACACCGAACCTGGAGCGACACAGGATCTGTGTTCAGGAAGTGCTTCTGTTGTCTCAGCCCTCACCGCACGGCAGGTGCGCCGATGCCTTCAGCCACTTGGGAGATGAAGTGTGGGGCATGAGGCGATCGTGTATGGTCGGATCGTTGGAGCGAGCTGGCGAGTCGGTGAGCGGTTCCGCTGGCCGCACGACCTCAACCGCGAGGCCCTCGCCACGGTGCCCCGGGACGACGATTGGCCGTGGGTGGTCCGCGACATGTTTGCCCTGCCTGCCGAATACCCACAAGGGGTGTACCGGCGGCAAGTCATCCACTTCGGATTGTCGCTGAAGGATGAGCCGTCCGATCGCGGCATCTGGGACGTGTGGCTGGGCAAGTTCGAGGCAGTCTTACAGCGGTTGTATTGGTGGTCGGTTGTGGCCCACCTGACCACCGAGTTCGAGCCGCCGCGGGTATTCGAGTGGGTGCCAACCGAAGCGGCGATGGGCCAACTCTACGACGACCCGCCGAGGCCAGTCACGGAGTGGGTGCGGTCGGTATGTGTCGCCAACCCAGATTAGGCCAGACCAGTCGTTGCACCTGGTCCAACGCAGGATGTCGGGTGGGAAATCGTGGCTCACGGAACGGCAGGTGGGTAGTACCGTTCGATAGCATGCGGCGGTTTGTGAGGTGGCGCGAGGCCACTCTATTTGTTCGCTCGGGTAGCAGAAGACCATTGGGAATTACTGGACTCACGTGCGATCCGTGTCCGGCGACAGAGTGGGTGGATCGCGTTCGTGACAACGAGCGGTTGGCATCGTCTCCGTGGGCCATCGTCGTCGTTGCTGAGCCGGGGCGGTGGCGCTGAGTGAACTCGTGATCTAACGGGGGTCGGCACCCGGTAGCGAACCGAACTCGGATTCGGTGATGGCCAAGTTCCTCACGCTGGCGCGGGGCCGAATGGCCGGTGGGAATAGCGAACGGTGGGTGGCGTCACCGTCAGGAACCGCGCTACTCGCCGAGAATCGACTCCAGGAGTGGGTGGCCGATCTCCACAAGTGAGCTGAGTCGGAGTGAATGATGGAACGGTCGGTGATCTCCCCGGCGACGTGCATGGCCTGTGGCTGTGTCTGCGACGACATCGAGTTGCACAGCGAAGCAGGCCGAATTGTGCAGGCCGAGCCGGCGTGCTCTCTAGGCAAGAATTGGTTCCTGAGCCAGACCGCCGAACGTCTTCTGCCCGATGCTGTGCTTGATGACCAACCGGTTTCGACTGATGCCGCCATCGCCACGGCGGCGCAACTGCTCCACGAAGCACGCTGGCCCCTGGTTTTCGGGCTGGGGCACTCCAATGTAGAAGCACAACGTGAAGCGGTCTGGCTGGCCGAACTACTGGGCGGGGTCATCGACACCCACACCTCGTTGAACCATGGCGCGAGCAATCTGGCTGCTCAATTTGTCGGTAAAGTCGCCTGCACGCTGGGTGAGGTGCGGAATCGTGCCGATCTGCTCATCTATTGGGGAGCGAACCCCGAAGTCTCACATCCTCGGCATCTCAGCCGCTACACGCTCACGCCAGCCGGGAAGTTTACTCCCGGTGGCCGCGCGGATCGCACGCTGATTGTGATTGATGTGCAGCCAACCGCAACTTCGGCGTTGGCCGATCGCTTTCTCGCGATCCAACCCGGGACCGATTTCGAGGTCCTCACCGCGCTGCGGGCACTGCTGTACAATCGCCCTGTGGACGCCGAGCAAATGAAGGAAACGGGGCTGACTGTCGAGCAACTCCGCGAACTCCTGGACATCATGAAGCAGGCTCGCTTCGGGGTCTTCTTTTTCGGGAGCGGGTTAACTGCCACACGCGGGAAGCACCTGAACGCCGCGGCGATTCTGGCCCTCACGGCCGAGTTGAACGCATTTACCAAGTTCTCCGCAATTCCACTGCGCGATCACGGCAACGAAGTGGGTGCCGATCAGGTGTTGAGTTGGACCACAGCGTACCCCTTTGGTGTCGATTTCAGTCGGGGCTATCCGCGCTCGAATCCCGGGGAGTTCACGGCAGTCGATCTACTGGTGCGTCGTGAGGTCGATGCGGCAGTCATGATCGGCCCTGGGCCGAACCTCGTGTTCCCACCGGCAGCCCTCAAACACCTGGCCCGCATCCCCACAGTTGTGATCGATTCCCGGATAGGCCCCCTGAGCCAACACGCTCGCATTCACATCACCACGGCTGTTGCGGGTATTAGCGATTCGGGGACCGCGTATCGGATGGACAGCGTTCCGCTTCCCCTCCGGCCGATTCTGCAATCACCCTATCCCAGCGAACAGGATGTGCTGCACCGCCTCGGGAAAGCAGTTGTGGCGCGGACGGATCCACCGGCATAACCGTTCGCAACCTCCCAGGCATTCGCACAACGAGGCTCATCCGCTGCACCGGACCGGAGTGTGGTAGTGTCGTGTTCAGATTGCCCGATCGCGCGGTGTGCGTGGTGATACAGATGAGATGCACAGCGACGGTTGTTCCGAGTAGGTAGGCCAGCGATTCTGGCTCGGAGATTACCGACTGAGACTTACGGCCCATCGCACGCATTACCGGTGTCATACTTGCCGGCATCGGGCGTACTGAAGCACAAGGCCCGAGAGAACTGGAAGGAGTTGGCCGATGGTCCCGTCGCTGATTCTCACCCTCGCATTGGCACCTGGTGTCGATGTGTTTGGCGGTGCCAAGTCCGATCCACTTGGACCCAAGGCTTACCCGCCGATCTATGTTCCTGCGGAAGCGCCTGCGGGTTACTTGTATCAGCCGGCGGTCGATCTGCGAACGGTGCCACGGTTCCCCGCAGTTGCGTATACCCCAAAAGCCGGCGACATCCTTCTGTTGAGCGACCCGGACCCGCTGTTCAATGTCCTGTACGTGTTCGCACGAAGCGGCATGCCAGGCCACTGCGCCATCGTGGTGACCATGCCCGATGGAATGCTCGGCGTGCTCGAATCCGGGTTCAGCTTCACACCATGGACTCGCGTCACGCCCCTGGATTACTGCATTAATCTCTATGCCGGGCACATCTGGGTCCGGCAGCGCGAGATACCGCTCACCCCGGAAGAGGATCGCCGACTGACCGAGTTTGCGATGATCGCCGAAGGTGCGAAGTACAACTTGCGCCGCTTCGGGATGCAACTGACGCTGTTCCGCGCTCGCAATCCATTCGTCACACGATTCGTGGGGAAAGCGGTCGGCCCGGGTCACTCCTATGTCTGTGTGCAGATTGTGGTGGAAGCGCTCGTGTACGCGGGGCTGGTGGATCGGAAGACCGCGCGACCGGCGGCCACGTATGCACAAGACATGTTCTACGATCGCTCCCGAAACCCCTACATCGATCGGCACCCACTCCTGGCCGGCCGCGGTTGGGGCTCACCGCAATTGTGGACTCCGGTTCCCGGAACGGCGCTGCGTGGTCGAGACCGACCACAACCGAATTCGACTTCGGCCTGGATCGGGACCGGCGGTGCATACGTCGTTCATCCCATTTCGAACGGCGACCAAAAACCACCGACACCGACCATCATCGAATACGTGCCAGGCCCCGCCGAACCGGTGGGCATCGTGATGTCTCCGCCCCAGCGCATCGGCTTCTTGGATCGACCGTACCGGCTGTTCTCACGGCGACGGTGAGCCCACGGGTTGACCTCTTCGGTCGCGCCTCAGTCACGAACCTGCCCAAACGCCTAACCACGGCGTTCGGGCAATTCGATCAGTTTTTGGCCAATTTCAAACTGGTGTGTAGTGAATGCGTACAGCCCGATTGGCAACGCAGCGATTTGTGAAAAAAGCAGCAAAGTGAGCAGGAAACGTAGGCCGATTTGAAACTGTGAGGTGTCTGCGAAGTGTGTCAAAAGGTGGATAACAGTTACACGGCCTCGGTAAGAACTCGTGTAACTGTTTCCCATTGAGTTGCATCAGTCGCCACAGCCCAGGTCAATCCACCACTCAGCCAGATCCTCGGGGTCGTCAATCGGTAGGGGCAAGTTCTTGTAGGCCAGTAGAGCAGCGTACGTCATCGGATTGGCCCTCACGGGTCGTGGGTCCGGGTTGCGAACCGCGTCGCAGACACCCGGCGTGTGGTAATAGAGCACACCCCATGCCGTACGACAGCGAATCGTGTTTTTCTGGGATCGAGCCCTCGCCTTGGGAAGCTGTATCAATCAGTGGGCCGAGTGGGGCTGCGGCGACGGCGGCGCTTCCGAAGTTTGTCCGGCCGGGGCTTTCTGCGGCTCATCGGGCGTGAGCTTCCCAATCAGGTAGAAGAAGATCGGCGTGAGCAAGAGCCCAAAGATCGTGACCCCGATCATGCCACTGAAGACGGCGATGCCCAGCGTCTTCCGCATCTCGGCTCCGGCACCAGTCGCCAGCACCAGGGGCACGACTCCGAGGATGAACGCCAAACTCGTCATGAGGATCGGCCGCAAACGCAACCGGCACGCTTCCACGGTGGCCTGAAGCAACGGTACGCCTTGTTCGCGCTGCTGCTTGGCGAACTCGACAATCAGAATCGCGTTCTTACTCGCCAACCCCACCAGCACCACAAAGCCGATCTGTGTGAAGATGTTCATATCGAGCCCCACTGACCGCACACCAATGAGCGAACTGAGCAAGCACATCGGCACAACCAGAATGACGGCCAGGGGCATTCCCCACGATTCGTACTGAGCTGCGAGAACCAGGAATACCAGCACGACCGCCCCGGCGAAGACGAGTACGGCCGTGTTGCCCGCGATAATTTGCATGTAGAAGATTTCGGTCCAGGCGAGCGACATGTCGCGTGGCAACTCGTTTTGTGCCAGATCTTCCACCCGTGTGATCGCCTGCCCCGAACTGGTATCGGGAGTGGTGCTGCCATTGACCGCGGCGGCCGGATACATGTTGTAGCGCGTCACCATGACCGGGCCAACCGAGTCTTCGATCGTCGCAACCGAGCCGAGCGGAACCATCTCATTCCGGTCGTTGCGCACCCTCAAGTTCCGAATGTAATCGGCGTCCACCCGGAAGGACGCATCCGCCTGGAGGTTCACCTGCCACGTTCGACCGAACTGGTTGAAATCGTTGGCATACAAGCCCCCGAGGTAGACCTGAAGTGTGTTGAAGACGTCCGCGATCGGCACACCGAGTTGCATGCACTTCTTGCGATCCACGTCCACATACAACTGGGGAACCGTGGCCCGAAACTGAGTGAACATGGACGAGATGCCCGGCACCTCGCGGCCCTTATTCACAAAGTTGTCTGTTTGGTTCTGGAGTGCCTGATAACCATTGTCGCCACGGTCTTGAATCATCACCTTGAAGCCACCCGCGTTCCCGAGCCCATCGACCGGTGGCGGCGGGAAGACCGCGACTTGCCCGCCCTGAACCTTCCGTGTCACTTCTCTCTGAATGTCGGTATAGATCGCTCGCAGCGATGTTTCCTGTGTCTGCCGGTCATGGAACGGCTTAAAGATGATGAACATCGACCCGAAGTTGGAACCGTTCGCGCCCATCAAAATGGACATTCCCGAGATGCTCACGGTGTGGGCCACACCGGGGTTGGCCTGCACGATGGCCTGGATCTCCGCCATCACCTGATCGGTTCGTTGCACGGAGGCCGAGTCGGGCAATTGGAGCGCTAATAACAAGTAACCTTTGTCTTGAAGCGGGATGAAACCTACGGGTGTGGTCGTGAAGCCCTTGTACGTCAGGAACAGCAACCCGGCGTAAAGCAGCATGACGATGAAGGTAATGCGCACCAGGCTCTTGACCAGCCGTGCATAGCCGGTGCTGGCGTAATCAAAGCTCTTGTTGAAGGCCCGGAAGAACCACCCCAACAGCCGATCCAGTGTACGTGTCACCAGATCTTTCTTGGCACCATGTGGTTTGAGCAGCAACGCTGCCAGTGCCGGGCTGAGAGTCAGAGAGTTGATGGCCGAGATCACGGTGCTGACGGCGATCGTCACCGCGAACTGGCGAAAGAACTGCCCCGTGATTCCACTGATGAACGCACAGGGCACGAACACTGCACAGAGCACCAGTGCCACCGCGATCACTGGCCCCGTGACTTCGTCCATGGCCTTGCGGGCAGCATCCCGCGGAGATAACCCTTGCTGCAGCCAGCGTTCCACGTTCTCGACCACCACAATGGCATCATCCACAACAATACCGATGGCCAGAACAAGGCCGAAGAGCGAGAGATTATTGAGGCTGTAACCCAGCAATGCCATGAACAGGAAGGTGCCAACAATCGACACCGGAACAGCAATCAGCGGAATGATTGTCGTGCGCCACGACTGGAGGAACACCATCACGACGAGTGCGACCAGGATGATGGCATCCCGGAAGGTATTGCCGACCTCGGTTACAGACTCCTCAATGAACGGCGTGGTGTCATAAACAATGGCGTAGTCCACACCCACGGGGAACCGACTCTTCAACTCCTGCATCCTGGTCTGCACGGTCTCGGCGGTTTCCAGTGCGTTCGATCCGGGGAGCTGGAAGATCGCAACACCCACGGACGGCTTTCCATCGAGTAAGCAGCGGATGTCCTGATTCTTGGCTGTCAGTTCCACACGAGCGACGTTCTTCAGCAGGACCGCGGGGCGTGTCTTGCCACCCTCGAATTGATCGGCCACCTTGACGACGATATCACCGAATTCCTGGGGCGTGGTCAGGCGACCGAGTGTCGTCAGGGTCAGTTGATAGGCTTGCCCCATCGGCACCGGTTCCTGGCCAATTTGCCCGGCGGCCACCTGCACGTTCTGCTGCTGCACCGCCCGCACGACATCGGCAGTGGTGAGCTTGTTGAACGCCATGGCATCGGGGTTCAACCAGATGCGCATGCTGTAGTCTTGTTGGCCCAAGAAGGTGACATCGCCGACACCGCCAAGCCGCGCGAGTTCGTCCTTCAATTGAATGGTGGCGTAGTTCGAAAGATAGAGTTGATCGCGCGAACCATCGGGACTGAAGAGGTTCACCACCAGGAGAATGCTCGGCGACTTCTTCTTGACCGAAACGCCTTGCTTTTGCACCGTTTCCGGCAATTGTGGTAGAGCCGCGTTCACCCGGTTTTGCACGAGCACCTGCGCCACGTTCAGATCGACGCCGAGCTTGAACGTAACGGTGAGTGTGTACGCCCCGTCGTTGGTACACTGCGAGGACATGTAGAGCATGTCCTCGACGCCGTTGACTTGTTGTTCGATGGGTGCCGCGATGACATCGGCGACAACCTTCGCGCTCGCACCGGGGTAAACCGCCGTGACCTGAACAGTCGGGGGTGCAATCTCGGGATACTGGGCAATGGGCAGTGTGAAGAGCGCGACCGCGCCACCAACGGTGAGCACAATCGACAACACCATCGCGAAGATGGGCCGATCGATGAAGAAGTGAGAAATCACCGTTAGTCCTCAGGCCCAGATGGCACGATGCGAGAAGCGATCAGCTTACCGTGCGTGACGTTCCATGGGTTCGAAAAGTTCTTATTTTGAATCGCCAGCTCGAATCCAGGCTTCGTTGAAGCGGGCGTGCTTCATACTTTTGCCGCCTTCAACAAAGTAGCTGTAGACCGCATGGATGGCACCATCCTTGGCCTGGATGATCGCGGGGTAATGGTAAGAGCCCTTCTCATGCATTTCGAGATGGCGGGTCCATTTCCAGCTCTTACCTTCATCGTCGGACAGTGACACGGCGAGGCTGTTGCGCCCTTTCACCGTATCGTTGGAGATCATGAGCCAGTTGCCGTTGGCCAGCCGCACCGCGTCCAGCCCGCTACCAGGGTTCGGTAAGTCGATGGAGTACACCGAGCCCCAGGTTTGGCCACCGTCCTTCGATTCGCAGGCTCGCACTTTCTTGAACACGCCGTTCTCGCGCATGTAGGCCACGAGAGACCCATCTTTGCGTTCCAGCACCGCGGGTTGAATCGACCCGAAGCCCGCCAGCGGCTGGGAAGCTGACCACGTTTTGCCGCTATCGTCGCTGATCGCCATGATGCCGGCGGAGTACGTATCGGAATAGAGGGGCAACAGGATGCGGCCGGTGGTGAGCTGAATCGGCTTGCAGCGCGGTTGCCAGCCCAGCCGTGACAGCAGCTTGTCATTGACACGCTTCTTCACGAAGTCCTCGCCCAGCACCGCAGGGAGTTCCACACCACCGGGTAGGCTCTTTTTCCAGGCGGCGAACTCGCGCAGCATCACCTCTTCGAAGTCGCGGGGCTTCAACGGGATGTTACCCTGCCACTCCCACTTCGGCGCACCGTCTTTCTGGTAATCGCGCGAAACCTGGTAATGCGTCAAACACGATTCCCACGAGTTCGCCAGGATCACCGGCCAGAACAGCCAAAGCTTGCCATTCTTGTCGATCCACATGGTCGTGTTGCAGTCCGGGAAGCCCGGCGTATCGACCATGAGAAAGGCATCGGACCACACTTTGGAGCCCGCCTTGCGTCGTGCGCCGTACACCGCGACATCGTCGGCCGAGCGCTCACCGCTACCGCGATACCACGATACGAGTAGATCGCCATTCGGGCACTCGACGATGCCGGGCGCGTGGTTGTGCTGCTTGTGCAGCGGGAACACGAATTCGGACGTGAGCGCTGGTTTGCCTTCCGCGTTGGTGGTTCGACCCACCCCCCCGGCCCCCCTCCCTGAA
>JBGTAO010000086.1:0-13619 GCA_041749835.1 Gemmata sp.
CCCATCCGAAGTGAAAGGGTCGATCGATGCGAAAGTGGAGCCAGGCAGTGTTGAGTGTGTTTGTCGTGACGCTGGGGCTGTGTGCCTCGGGTTGCGGTGAGAGCACCAAGACAGCCGATCCGAAGGTGACTGCCGACCCGAGCAAGCCGGCAGCGCAGCAGCAATCGGGTCAGAAGAGCAAATCGGAGTGAGTGATCGCTCAGATTTGTGAGAGCAAACCCCGCGGGAGGCCAGCAACAACTGGCCTCCCGTTCGCATTCCGCCACCTCGCTGTGCATCCTGGCCTGATATAACACTTCTCCAGCACGCTCTGTTTCGGGATCGGATTCTAGGGTTGGGTCTCCACCATGCTCCCTGCCGAGGTTCTGCGCCAGGTTCGCCGGTTGCACCTCCGGGCTCGCCGGCTGGTCCAGACGTTGCTGGGTGGCGAGTACCATTCTGCGTTCAAGGGCGCGGGGCTTTCGTTCGAGGAGGTCCGTGAGTATCAGCCCGGCGACGATGTTCGCTCGATCGACTGGAACGTGACGGCTCGCGTGGGCCACCCGTTCATCAAGCGGTTCGTCGAGGAGCGAGAACTAACTCTGATACTGGTCGTGGATGTCTCGGCCAGCCAGCGCTTCGGATCGGCCCATCAGACCAAGCGAGGCGTGGCGGCGGAACTCGCTGCGTTACTGGCATTGTGTGCGGTGAGCAATAACGATCGCGTGGGCCTTGTTGCCTATACCACCATGGTCGAGCGCTTCGTACCCCCCAACAAGGGGCCGCGGCATGTGCTGCGATTACTGCGCGATATTCTGGCCTTCGAGCCTGTGCAAACCGGCACACAACTGGGGCCGGCGCTCGATTACATCGTGAAAGTGCAACGTCGGCGTGCCATCGTTTTCGTGGTCAGCGATTTTCTGGATCGTGGCTTCGAGAGATCATTTCGCCGGGCTGCCTTGAAGCATGATTTGATTGCCATCAGGACCACCGATCCGCGTGAACACACCTGGCCCAGTGTGGGGCTCATTCGTGTGGAAGATGCCGAACGAGGAGAACAACTTCTCGTCGATACCAGTAACAGCACGATGCAAGCCGCGTTCGCCACGCAGGCTGTTGAGCGTGCGGCCGCTTTGACGCGGCTGGTGCGGGGCTCCAAGGCCGATCTCATCGAAGTCGGCACCGAGGGCAACCACTTCGATGCACTTCTGAATTTCTTCCGGAAGCGTGAACGCCGCCGGGGGCGCGGATGAGCCGATCTGCTCGGGTTGTCGTGGCGTGGCTGGCGGGTGCCTGGCTGGTCTTGCTTCCAGCGTGGTTGCCGGCGCAAAGCATCACACCGCTCGCCACTCCCAACAAGTCGCGGATTCGCCTCTCGGAATCGATCCAGGTCACGCTGACTTTTGAAGGGCCAACGCCGCTTCGGGTTCAACTGCCGAATCAATTACTGACACGTGAGGCCGATCTGGAATGGCGGATTCGCCCGCTCGGACCGGCCACGGTGACACCGGTGCCAGAGGCACGCGAACGCTGGTCGCAGGTCTATCGTCTCGATCCGTATGTGCCGGGGAATTCGCTACTGGTGGGGTTTGCGCCGGTGAAAGTGAACGATCAGGCCATCACGCCGCCCGGCTTCCGCGTTGCGGTGGATAGCACCGTTCCCGAAGCGAAGATTGAAGCGGCTCGCCCGGTGACCGGCATTGAGGAATTGCCTCCGCCACTCTCGAACCCGGTGAAGCCATTAGGTTCGTGGGTCTGGGTTGCTGTCATACTCGGGATCGCGTTCCTGGCGTTACTGGTGTGGTATCGGCGTCGGCCCGCCGCGCCAGCTGCACCGGAGGTGTGGGCGCGGTCGGCGTTCGATCGACTGGAACGAAGCGGGCTTCGTGACGCGCCCCTTCTTGAAAGGGTGTCGGCGATTCTGCGGGAATACATCGAGCAACGCTTCGGGATTCCCGCTCCGCGATTGACCACGGCCGAGTTACTAGCGACGCCGCAAGCCGCGGGGTGGGCGATCGAAAATGCCAATTCGTTGCGGCGGTTGCTGGAGGTGTGTGACCGGGCGAAGTTCGCCGGGGACATACCCGACGACGACGGGTGCGGGCGCTTGCTTGCGGCCGGTCGGTCCTGGATCGACTACCAACGCGCCGACACCAGGCCACGGTGAGGGCGGCTTCGGCCGGTCCTTGCCAAGGGCGGTACTACCGACCAGCGGTGTCCAGAGGCTTGGCGGAGCCCAACCACCGGCCAGCGGTGGATGGCGATTGATGTAGATGTTCCGCGATTCATCGTAGAAGAGATCTTGCGGATACGTTGCACGCGGGCGAGCCGTGCGGCCATCAATCACACCTGCGTAAACCAGCCCTTCGATAATCGCTTCGCCGCAATACATGCGATCGCTGATCCCACGCGGGCGACCCAGAAAGAACGTGCGCAATGGGCCGCGTGTTTTGAATTGCGTCGTCTGCAGCATGAACCTCGCCACGGCATAGCGGGTGTTGTCCATGGCCATCGCGAATTCCGTCAGACGCTGGTTCTGCTCGACAGTCAATGGTGTGCAGCGCGGTCGCACCCAGACCGTGCCCGGATAATGATTGAGGCGGAAATCGAGCGGCGTCACGCGGGTCCAGGGGGAATCGTCGTAGCCCGCTTCCAGGAACCCAAGTTGGCCATCGGGCATCAACACCACCATCCCCGCATGGCCCGGTTTTCCCGTGAATCCCAGTCGATACATCAGCGTCCAGAGGCGGTTCGTATCGCTCATGAGCACGATATCGCCCGGTTGCGGAAGATAGAGCGTGGCGGGCATTCGCACCAACGGTTCGATATCGAAGGCCGGCTGATACAGGTACCCATAAGGGGCCTCTGCCGGAATATAGATGGGTTGTGAGGGTTTTGTGCCGCCAGCGTCGATCGCCGGGAGCGCCGTCATGCAGAGCACAACAAGGGGTAACATCAGCGGTATCCTGAAAACTTGAGCCAAACACGTACCTCAGTATGGCGGACTGCGCACGGAGAGCAACCCTTCGCTACAACAGGTAAAGTTTCTGTTGGCCCAGCAGCCCTTCCCAGTGCGTGCACCCGGCACAACCTGCATTGCACGATTGTGTGGTTTTCGTAGCGTCTTCACCCATTCGAAAGACAGGTATGGAACTGGGACTTCGTGATTCGGTCGCCGTCGTGGTGGGGGGCGCGAGCGGGATTGGTCGCGCAATTGCAGCAGCATTCGAAGCGGAAGGCGCACGAGCGGCAATCATCGATCTCCAGCCGGTTGCCGATGCTGCCTCGTTTGTCGCCGATGTGACCGACTTCTCTGCGGTGAACAAGGCAGCCGATGCCATTCGCGGGCAACTTGGCCCGGTCGAGCATGTGGTGTTCGCGGCCGGCGTGGGCTCGGGCAAGTTTGGCTTTCCCTTTTGGAATCTCGATCCGACCGACTGGGAGCGCGTGCTTCGTGTGAATCTGCTTGGTGCGGTTCATGTGGCCCATGCTTTTGCGCCGGCCCTGGCGGAACAGCGGAGCGGCACCATGCTGTTCCTGGCTTCGGTGGCCGGACAAATTGGTTCGCAGACCGATCCACCGTACAGTGCATCGAAAGCCGGCGTCATCAACTTTGCTCAGTGCGCCGCGCGGGATCTGGCACCGTTCGGAGTGCGGGTGAACTGTCTGTGCCCGGGGATGGTGCAGACGCCACTGAACCGCTCGGTCTGGCAAGCGTGGTCAGAGCGGCAACCCCCCGAGACACACCAGGATTACGAAGCGTGGGCCGCGGACAAGATCACTCGGTTGGTGCCGCTGGGCCGCTGGCAAACGCCTGAAGACCTTGCAGCCATGGCGGTGTTTTTGGCGTCGGCGCGGGCCAGGAATGTGACCGGCCAAACCGTGAACGTGGACGGCGGCTATGTCATGCACTGGTAGCCAGGAATGCGCCTGGTGAAGTGTGGCCCATTCGGTTGGGCTTGACGGCACTTGGGCTGCGTGGTTCTACTTCGGGCCGGACCAATGCGCACCCCCTGGGATTGCAACTATGGCCACGGATTCGGCCGTTACATTCGCCTCGCCATCACGGTCTGTCGTTGCCGACCCCACACGCCACATCTGGCAGGTTCCCCTGTTCCTGGTGAGCGTGTGTGTGTTCGTCTCGGCCTGGCAAGGGTGGCTGCCGCTGGGCACGCCCGATTCGGCCACGGGCTTTCTGCGCGACGTGATCGCGTTGCAGAGCACCTATGAACGGGTCACGCCCGATCGGGTGGAGTTGCAGGATTTGCTCGGACAGGTTGCGGCCAATATCGATGCGAACCCTGAGCATGCCCCGTTGGGGCACTTCGTGCTCGGCAGCGGTTACGTGCGACTGGCCGAACTGACACCGGAACCGGAAGCCGCCCGGGAACACTGGTTGCTCGCCAAACAGCACTTCGAGCAAGTACGCAACGAGGATCTGAAGGATTCCGCCGATCCGCCACGGCTCGCATTCCGTTCGGCGAAGGCACGTGCGGCCATCGGTTTACCAAAGAATTCACCGGTACCGGACATTCGCTTACTGATGACGCTGCTGGGGAATGTTCCCTTTGGCGATGAACCCGGGGACGCGGCTCGGCTGCAGGCGGATCTGGCGATGCGAATGTCGCCACCCGACCTGAACACGGCCCGGGAGGCGCTCACACGGTATCTCACCGCCACAGGCATTGCCACTCCGGCCGCTTCGCTGGCACGGGCCAAATACTTACTGGGCGATATTCACTTGCGCCGCAAAGAGCCGGAACTGGCTCGCAAGTGGTTGGAGCAAATTGGCGCGGAAGCCCCGAGCGAGGTGAACGCACCCGCCCGGGCGCTCCTGGCTCAGGTGCGAATGGCGGAAGACGATTGGGCCGGAGCCGCCCGCGACTGGGAAGCGTTGCGTGCTCTCACAGTCGTTCCGCCAGAACTGCGGGCAAGTTCGGCCTATCACCTGGCCATGTGCAAAAGTAAAACCGGCGACCCTGCCGGAGCGACCAAACTCTTCGAGGAAGCGGCCAAGGGCGAAAGCCCCGAAGCGACTGCCGCAGCGATCCGGCTGGCAGGCGAATATCTGAAGAGTGGCGACACCGCGAAGCACCCGGTTGCCCTGGAGTTGCTGACGGGTGCGGTGAAAGGCGTCACGGAACCGAAGGAGTTCCGGAACCCGAACATTCGGATCAACGAAGCCCGTGCGGTGTTCGAGTTGGCCATTAGCACACTCTCGACCGATGGCGGGTTCGACATGGCCATTCAGGCAGCCGAGCGTTATCAGACGATATCGGAGCCCGGCCGTTATCGTGAGAAACGCGCCGAAGCGATGGCGGCCTGGGCGACTGCGCTGGAGAAATCGGGCGGTGAATTCAAGCCAAAGGCCATCGCGGCGGCCCAAGAGTACGAGGCCATCGCCAACATCCTGCCCGCCGTAACGGCCAAGGCCGATGGGCTCCGCCGCGCTGCTGCGCTCTACAAGACCGCTGGCGACCCGCAAGCTGCCATCGCGACGCTGGAGAAGGCCGCTCGTTTGCCTCAACTGCCCGACTCGACATTGGCCATCGTGTGGGCAGAACTCGCCGAGGCTTTGCTGGCCGCGAAACGCCCCGAGGAAGTGTGGGCGGCATTCAACCAGATCATGGCGTCGGGTGGACCGGTTTCCACGGCCACACGCTACCGGCTGGCACGCCAGTTCGCCGATACCCGGCATGCGGGGCTCGCGCCGTTGTCGCGGGCACTCTTCGAGCAAATTGCCAAGCAAGAAACGGTGAATGCGGCCGAGCAAGAGTACCACGAACGGGCGCTGGTAGAGTTGGCCCACGAGTTCATTCGGGCCAACAACTACCCCGAGGCCGAGATCTGGTTGCGGAAGCAACTGGGCTTCTACCCGCTGGGGCCAGAAGCGCCGCTGGGCCGGTTACTCCTGGGTGTGTGTCTGCTCCAGCGAGCCTCGGCACCCGCGCCAAACACGCCCGATCCGACCACGGCCACACGGCTGCGCGACGATTCGATACGGCTATTCAAGCAGATCGTCACGGATATCGACACCAAGCAGAAGAAGGACGGCAAACTCGGGGACCGCGACGCCTGGCTCCGGCTCCAGGGTGGCTTACGCACCTTACAGGCGTATCAGCAACTGCAACGCCCCACCGACTTACTGGCCGATGCGGCTGTGCTCCTCGATCGCCATCGCAACACCATCGAAGAACTCATCATTCTGAGCCTGGTGTATCACGCCTTCAAGCAGAAGGGCGAGACGGGTAAAGCACTGGAAACCCGCGACAAGATGAAGGAACTGTTCGACCGACTCCCACCCACCGTGTTCACGGCAACTGCAGGGGAATACAGCCGTGTGTACTGGGAAAAGGTGTGGTTTGCTCCCGATCCCAAGTGAGCGGGAGCCGGCGGCCGAGGCGGGTCACTTCGCGGTGCTGGTCGGCATCTGCCAGATCACCACAGTGCCATCGTGACTGCTGGTGGCCACGCGCTTGCTATCCGGTGACACGGCAACAGCACGAACGGCGGCACCATGCTGCACCACTTTACCCAGTGATCGACCACTGGGCATTTCCCACAGGTAGAGCCCGCAATCGGCCGAGCCCGCCAGCACAAATTGCCCATCGGGGGTGAAGGCCACGCATTGAATCGGCTGCTCGGGGCCGGCGAAAGTCTTGGTCTCGCCAGTCTCCAGATGCCAGAGTTGCAACAACTTGTCGTTGCCCGTGGCGACCCACTTGCTATCGGGCGAAAGTGAGAGCCGCGTGGGCACTGTCGTCAGGGAAAGCTGGGCCAATTCTCGGTTGCCTTCACGATCCCAGAGCCGCAGTGTTCGATCGCCGCAGCCGACCACGAACCGTTTGCCATCCGGCGTGGCAGCCACACTGTGTGCGTCCACCGCGATGTTGTAGCGTTCGGGTTCGGCTTTCTCGTCGACTTTCCAGAAACGCACGGTCTTGTCCGTCGCAGTGGCCAGCACACACCCACCCGGCAACGCGGTGATGGCTGTGAAACCTGGCGCATCGCAGGTGAACTTGCGCACGGATTCATGGGTCTTGAGATCCCACAACGTGATGTTGGGATCGCTGGGATGGCACGACATTAGGCGATCGCTGTCCTGCAACGCCATCCCGCGAACACCCGGGCTCTCGGTGGGCAGCGCGAGCGGGTCGGTATCGTCTCCGGTGGCTGCATCCCAAAGTCGAATCTGCTTGCTGGGAGCGCTGGAGCCCACGACCCGAGCGCCATCGGCCGTGAACAGCGTATCCTCGGGAACTCCCGTTAGGCCTGTCAGGATGAGAACAGGTCGGGGTAACCCGGCTGCGATGGCTTTTGGCTCGACCGGTTGTGGAGTGAGTTCCGGTGATGTGGTGTTGGCCGGTGTGGTGCTCCGCGTCAGTAGGGCCGCGCCGATTGCCGTGCCCGCCAACAATACCGTTCCCATTAGCCCGGCGAAGGCCAATCGCCGTTTGCGGTCGGGTCTGGCCAGTGGCAAATTGGCCCAGCTTCCGGAGTAAGAGTGTGGTGCAATCTGGCCTGTCGTTTGGCTAATCGCCGCCGCAGCGATGGGTGAGAGATCGATGGACGAGTTCGAGCGATTCGTCGAAACCACGAATGGCAGCAAGATGGTGATGACCTCCGCCGCCGACTGATAGCGATTCGCCGGGTCTTTCTCCATCATGCGGGCGATGATGGCGGAAACCTTCACGGGGATATCGACGCGAATGGTGTGAGCGGGTGGTACCGCGTGTAACTGGTGGGCTACGATCTTGGCGGTTGTCGTGCCGGTGAACGGCGGTTGGCCCGTCACGAGGTGGTAAAGTGTCGCCCCGAGCGAGTAGATATCCGCACGGTGATCGGCCCGGGAGCAATCGATGAGTTGCTCGGGCGCGATATAGTCGGCCGTTCCCATCACACCGCCTTCGCCAGCCTGGGCCGGGCGGTCGAGGTGCTCCTGGAAGTAGCGCGCCAAACCGAGATCGAGAATCTTCACCACACCATCGCGGTTCACCAGCAGGTTGCCCGGAGTCACATCGCGGTGAGCCAGCCCTTTATCGTGGGCGTGCTGGAGCCCTGCGGCCGCTTGAACTGCATAAGCGCAGGCTTCGCCCAGTCGCAGGCGGCCACCGGCCGAGGCCAGCTTATCGGCCAGCGATTGCCCGTCCACATACTCCAGAACCAGGAAATGCGTGTCCTTATCGCAAGCGACATCGTGAGCGCGAATGATATTGGGGTGATCCAGGGCGGCGACCGCGCGTGCCTCGCGGTAGAAACGCTGGACATCCGCGGGATCGAGCGCATAGCGGGCGGGCAGAACCTTGAGCGCGACCTGTCGGCGAAGCCAAACGTGTTCCGCGAGATAAACCTGCGCCATCCCACCCGCGCCAATCGGGTTGAGAATCTTGTACGGCCCCAGGCGAAAGCCCTTGTACTTCCCGCGCAGAATGAGCCGCGCCTGAAACGGCGTCAGCACTCCGGCCTGAACCAGTCGAGAAGCTGTATCGGCAGCGGTCGGTGGTAACGGGCCAGATCGTTCGACAAACGCCGTAAGGACATCGTCGTCGGCCAGTTCGCTTTTGCGAACCAGTTCCAGGACGGCATCGCCGTTGCGGGGTGGTGTTGGCATGGGCGGGTTACCTGTCGCGGGCCCAATTCGAAACCTGCAGCAAGAGACACGACCCGTAGTGCCAGTTTACCAGAACTCGCACCGCAAAGGGAGTCGTGAGATTCATCGACACGGGAACTTTATCTGGAAGCGGCCGGTTGAATCAGACCCTCGGTGGGGCTGCTGGCATTGGCGTAGAGCTTCTTGGGAATGCGCCCAGCCAGGTACGCCAGCCGGCCGGCTTCCGTGGCGTGTCGCATGGCCCACGCCATGCGGAGCGGGTCTTTCGCGCTGGCAATAGCCGTGTTCAGCAACACGCCGTCGCAGCCGAGTTCCATCGCCGCACTCACATCGCTGGCAGTACCGACACCCGCATCGACAATCACCGGGTAATCGGGGTCGCCGTCCTTGAGGTACTCCAGGCAGATCCGGATGTTGTTGGGGTTCAGAATGCCCTGGCCGCTCCCGATAGGGCTACCCGCGGGCATCACGCTGGCAGCGCCGGCGGCTTTCAATCGCTTGGCCAGAATCGGATCGTCACTGGTATACACCAGCACCGTGAAGCCCTCTTTTACCAGTTGCTCGGTGGCCTTCAGCGTATCGACGGGGTCGGGCAGGAGCGTGCGCTTGTCGGCCAGGCATTCCAGCTTCACCCAGGTGGCCCCGGGGTTCTCCAGATTGCTGAGCAACTCGCGGGCGAGACGGGCATGGCGGATGGCATCCTCGGCGGAGAAGCAACCCGCGGTGTTCGGCAGAATCGTCAGTCGCTTCAGATCGAGGAAATCGAGCAGGCTCTTGCCGTCCTTGTCGATGAGCCGTTCGCGCCGCACCGCGACCGTGGTGACCTCGCACCCGCTCGCCTCCATGCACTGCTGCATCAGTTCGTACGACGGATACTTCCCGGTGCCGGTGAACAAGCGGCTGGCAAAGGTGAAACCGCCGACCTTCAACGGTTGGTCGCGGGGCGGTTCCAGTGCCGGCTGTCCGCCCCCCACGAGTGTGACGATTTCCACCACATCGCCTTCGCGCAGTTGGCACTGCTTCTGCTCGGCACGCGGGACCACGTTCTGATTCACCTCCACGGCCAATTTCTGCGGATCTTTGCCGAGGTGCTGGAGCAGATCGGCGACGGTAAGCGGATCGGGAAGCGCCTGCGGTTCGGCGTTCACGGTGATCTTCGGCATGGGTGCAACTCCGTTTTCGTTGCTTTCAACATACCGGTTGGCGGCTCAATCATGAAGCGGTGCGGTGCCGCGGATCTTGCGAGAATTTGGCATTCACAGGATGCGAGCCATCCGTAGGCACACCACCACGGTGAGCCCGATGATCAGGGGCAGGGCCACCCTTTTGGCCAGCGTAAACGGGTTGGATTGTGTGAGCGCCGCGCACATGAGCACAACCGCCGCCACCGGGGACATCGTTCGCCCGGCCGCCGCACCCAACGAGACAAGGGCACCAATCCGCACCGGGTCGAGCCCCAGAGCCACGGCCGGGTTGTAGAAGAAGCTATACAGGCTTTGTGTGCTGGCCATGCCCGAGCCGCTCACGGCCCCGAACAGCATGGGAACCAGTGCCGCGAGGGGTTGCATCAGCCGGGGTGTCTCGGTGATGAGTTGCCCGAGTAGCTGGGCGAACCCCGCCAGTTCAATCGCCTTCCCGAAGCAATTGGCCGTCACAATCAGACTGATGATATGGGTGAAACCGTAGCCCGCGCCCTCAAAGAATTGGCGCACGCACTCGCGGGCTTTCGCCGGGCTGACAACCATGGCCACCAGCACACCGAGCATCATCGCCAGACCAATGAGCCGCGAACTGTACGCAGGCGATCGTTTCCCGTCCGCCTGCGGTAGCACCACCCATTCATCGGGGATATTGAAGAGATTCAGCGGTGGGCCTGATGCGAACAGAAATACCAGGGGCACGACGGGCACCAGCGCCTTCACGAGGTTGATCTTGAGGTGCGGAATGTCACTGGGGGCGGCATCCGGGGTGGGTTCGTGCTGTGCCGCTGCCTTGCGTTCCCACCACACGCTCATGAGCCAGAAGACGAGCATCGATACGGCGAGTTGCGTGAATACCAGCGGGGGCAGGTATTCCTGTGCCTGCACCTTGGTCGAGACGCCCGTTTTGTCGAACACGGTCAGGAGTTCCGGCGCACCGGGGTTCAGCAATTCTCCACCCACGGAAACACCGAGGAGCAGGCACGCGCCGGTGGTCGGGTGGCAGTAGCCCGCAGCGCGCATCAGCGGGAGCACCACCGGCCCAATGCAGACTGCCGTGCTGGTCTGGCTGATCACCGGGATGTTGACGAGGAAGCCCACGACGATCACGCCGGGTATCAGCAACCCCCGCACATACTCCAGTGGTTTGACCAGGAGTTGCACCAGATGCCGATCGCACTCCGTGAACTTCAACACATAAGCAAAGCCCATTGCGGTGCAGATCGGAACCACGAACTTCTCGTTGGAGAACGTGGCCAGGAACTCGCGCAGCACCCGGGGCATATCGCCGGCGATCGCACTGATGATCAGTGCCGCGGCCAGAAGAATCAGCCGAACGTCCCACTTCTGAATAATTAGAACCACCGCAACGATGACTATAATCAGCGCGGCAAGACTGACGAATCCCATATCGGCCTCATCAAGTTGTCCCGGGCGATCGAGTGTAGGGCTGGCGCAAGATTCGCCGGAATCGCCGGGTTATCCGGTGCTACCGGAAGGGCAAGGATGCGTTTTCGATGAACTCAAGTGAAGTCAATCGCCCGTGGCGGCATTCGGTGGAATACTCGGGTTGTGGTTGCTGGTCTGTGAGGTCGGCTATGCCAAATGATGCCAAGCTCGGATTGCTTGTCGGTGTTGTCGGGGTCATCGTGGTGGCCTTGATGTCGGTCGGCAAGCCCACCAACACGGGCACTCCGACCAGCGCGGTTTCCACCGGCGTGCAGTCGAGCATTCCCGCGGCCGCACCGCCGATTCCGGAGGCGGCCAGCCCACCGGAACGGCAACCCTCGCGTCCGGTTGCACGGCCAACGGAGTTGGCCAATACACCGGTCCCCCGTCTCCGCAAGGAACCCGAGGGAACCCCAACCAGTCGCAGCCGCAACGACGATATCGACGAATAGCCGCACCTGTGTACAGACACCGCCGCTGTGCCAACGAACCGCACAAACCTCAGCGATTCCCTTCCATCTCAGTCGAGACGAAGGGCTTGAACAGTTCTGTCGTGAAGTATCGCTCCATACGGTCGGGGAACACCGTGACCACCTGGGCAGCCGGGTTGTTCAGGTATTGCTGGGCCGCAACGGCAGCACGGTAGTTCAAGCCCGAACTGGGGCCGACGGGAAAGCCCATCCGGATCAATTCCCGTGTGGTCGCCAGCGCATCTTCATCGCGGACTTCCACCGTGATCAAACCGGGAACGCGCTCGGGCTTGAAGATCTCGGAGAGCGAGTCGGCCACGCCCGGGATTCGCCCCGAGAAGCTGCAGCACTCCACCTCGTGTGTCTGCACCAGATTCACCGGCCGCGCCAGCACCGGAATGACCCCGCAACCGCTTTCGCTTAACCCTTCGTAGAGCCCCACCAGCGTGCCACCCGTGCCCACACCCGAGACCACAGCATCGACACGCCCACCGGGTATCTGATCGATCACTTCGCGGGCGGTACACACGCGGTGCGCTTCGGCGTTGTCCGAGTTCGCAAACTGGCGTGGCATGAAGTTGCCGGGGCTGGCACCGATCCGTTCCACTTCCGCGATGGCTCCGCGAATTCCTGCAGCCTTGGGCGTCAGCAGCACCTCGCCACCATACGCCCGGATGATCAACACGCGCTCCCCGCTGACACCCTCCGGAAGCACCGCCAGGAACCGTAACCCCATCTGGGCGCACGCCAGCGCCAGGGCAATGCTGGTGCTCCCGCTGGAAGCCTCGACCACGCGGTCGCCGCACTTCAACCGCCCCTGCCGCCACGCCTTCTCCAATATGAACCGGGCAATGCGGTCCTTGGTACTCCCGCTCGGGTTCAGGAATTCCAGCTTGCACCACACCGGGGCAAGCGCCGGTGCCAATTGCACGGGAATCAGCGGCGTCGGGGCGATGCGGTTCAAATAGCGGTGAAAGCCCGGTAACTCGGCAGCCATGATTGCTCCTGCAGCGTGGGCTCAAGTGGCCGGCGGATCGGCACGATACAACGCGGTGGCACCCGATCCCCGAATGAGAGTCAGCGTCCAGCCGTGAGCCAACAGGTTGGGCACGGTTCGACTTCGCGCCGGGTCGCCGAACAGCAGAACGGGCTCACGTGCGACTACCACATCCTCCACTGGCAGCAATCCCAGCGAACCGGTCTGACGTTCCAATGCAATCAGTGCGCCTTCGATCGAATAGCGCTTCTCGCCAAAGAACTTCGCCTCGGTCGTTGGGTCCAGTGCGTAACGGATGCGGGGCTGCACGCCGACTGGCGCGGCATTGCGCCACAGTGGATGAACCAGCGGATCGGCAGTGAGGATCGGTAACCCTCGATGCTCTGCCTCCTCGACCCATTCAACCGTTCGGCGAAGCTCGGCACGCTGTGCCCGCAATTGCACGAGATCCCAACCGCCCACAACCACGGCCCAACCCGCCAGCGGAACCGCCACGGCGAGCCACGCCCGCGGTGCAAACGCCGTAGCCCGGTGGACGGCAAAACCTGCCAGCACTGCCGCACCGATGATGGCAATCAGCACATAGCGATCGTGAAAGCTCGAACCGAGCAATCGCGCCTGGATCAACCCCAGCACGGGCAGTGTCAGGAACCCCGCGGCTGCTGCAATCTCGTGGAGCGGAGCCCTTCCCGATTGCGCTTCGATCTCGTTCTTCGGTCGAGTGGGCCAGAACGCCAGAAGAGCCAGTGCTGCCAGTCCGGGCACGATTGCACGGCCAAACAACACGCGATACGAATCCTGCGCGAACGACCAGTCCGGCGGTCCAAACAAACCGGCATACTGTCGCTGTGCCGAGATGAGTGGGCTGAGCCCCAGGAGCGGAAGCAGTCCCAGGAGCAGCGCCGCCACGATCC
>JBGTAO010000087.1:0-4313 GCA_041749835.1 Gemmata sp.
GCACGAGGAAGGGCTTGCAGACAATCCAAGTGGAGCCTACTCAGACTACTTGTGAGAATGTTCTGCCGGCCGACGCGCCTGTCGAAATCAGCTTGATGTTACCGGGTTCATGCCACAAGAATACTCGCTTTTCACGCACAAGCAGCAAGTCTGGTGTTTCTTCCTGGAGCTGAAATCGAGTTCCATTTCGTGGAGGTGTGCGAACAAGACTCCATTGCCCAAACGATGCACGTGAGCAAGGTATAGCTGACAAAGAAAACGACAGAACCGTTCGATCGATCAACAATCGGCGATGCTGGGTGCACACCGAGGCGGTTGCGCTGTTGGCTCGTGAAGATGGCCGTTCACACCGAGTCGGCCACAGTTTCAGCCATGAGCGTGCGTAACTTTTGGCGATCGGTGAGATCGTCATGGTTCCGAACGAACCTTCCTGATGCTGCCGTCTGGGCCAGCAGCGTTCCGAATGCTGAATGCCTGGCCCAGAAACATGTTGACCCCGGGTGAGCGCCCCGGGGTCAACACGGCATCACGGTAGAAAAGGACGACGATTACGGGGTCCCGGACCGGATGACAATGATTGCTGGTATCGCATTTTCCGAGCGATCCCCACGCTTGCTGAGGTAGTGTTTCAATTCCTGGGACGCGGTGGGTGCGGTTCGGGTACTGGCTGGCCCCCAGGCCAGCAACACCGCGTGCTTAGCTTCGGCGTTCCCTGGCTTGGCCTTCACAGTATTGACGATATGATCCGTAGTACCGGAGCTGATCGATTGCCCTGCCCCATCACGTGGCTGGTCTTTTGCATTACCTGCACGCTTAAACAACCCTGGGTCGATGCCAAGAATCTCTCGGATGGCATCACGGTCGGCAGGAACCGCCCCAGAAGCGTGGAGCAGATCCAGAACAGCAGGAGCCTTGCGAGCATCGAGAACATGGAGTTGCGAGAACACATTTGCCAGTTCAGTTGCTGTCAGCGATTCGGTGTAAAGGACAACAGAGGTTACATGTCGTTTCCGGAGTAGGGCGATCGTGCTCGCGTCGATGTGCAAGTGAATGCGAGTCTTCTGAGCAATGGCCTGGAGCAATTCCACAGCACGCACAGTATCGGTTGTGAATAAGTCGATCCGGACGGCAGGATCGCGGCTGAGTGTCTCAATGAATTGCTGTTGAATATCCTCGCGCTCAAGCTCGACTACTGCCTTTAGGAAGGGCAAGCGAAGCTGCACGAGTTCGAGCGGTGGGATGGCTGGCGTGAGTGGTGCCGCGTGAATAGGAGCCCGTGCCGGTCGGGGTGAGGGCGCGACATGAATGTCGGCTTGACCCGAAGTCGAATTCGCAGGTGGCACTGTGATATCTTGGGCCAATGGATCGCGCGGAAGCGGGGTATTCGGAAGAGTAACAGTATTGGCGGGAACCGAGGGTGGGGCTTTGGTTTCAATCGGTAGCCAATTCGACCACTCTGTCTCCCCTGCCCTGTGGGACTCTCCTGTGAGCGAGTTCGCCGAGGCTACTGAACCAGTATTGCGAGGTTCGTGAGCGAAGAACCAGAAGGAACTCGCACCAACGGCGATCAGTACGCTCGCGGCCAGGCTCAGCGGTAATAACTGAGCCCAAGTCGGGCGAGCACGATGTGGTTGGGTTCGTGGTACCGATTCTCGATGCTTTGCCGCAGGAACAATCGCCGACATTGCCCCGAGCGCCGCCATAATCCGCGATTGGAGATTCGAGGGTGGCGTTGGTGGTGCGAGCCTGACCAGGCGTTGCTGGTCGCATTGCAATCGTGCGAGTATAGCGGCCGCTTCGGGAGAACGCAGGATAAGTTCGTCGAGGCGCAAGCGCTCCGCTGGCGTGAGTTCGCCATCGATTGTTGCAGTCAGAAGTTTCAATTCGTCTTCGGTAAACATAGTGTTTACCCCCTGCCTGCCGGGCAAGCCGTGTGATGGGGGAGCGTTATTCGTCGGGGTCCTGCAATAAAGTTCGCAACTCCATTCGGGCCCGATGAAGGCGACTTCGGATCGTCCCCACAGGCACCATCAGGATCTCGGCCATCTCCTCGTACTTCATTCCTTCCAGATCCTTCAAGACCAACACTTCACGATGCTCCGAAGAAAGCCGATTCAGTGCGTCCAGGAGCTGCGTCTCGTTCTCACTTCTTTGCAGAGCGACATCGGGGCGAACATATTCGGAAGGATCGCTGGGGTCGATTCGGTGCTCCGGCCCCCCGGCATCCAAACTCGTCGTCGCTCGTTTCTTCCGCTTGAAGCTAATCGCCGTGTTGAACGCGATGCGATACAGCCAGGTGTAGAACTCGGAATCACCCTTGAAGTTATGAAGCGATTGGTACGCGTTCAGGAAAGCGTCTTGCGTGACATCGGCGGCATCGTCGGCATGATCGAGCAACCGATAAACCGCTCCATAAAGTCTGGATTGGTAACGAGATACGATTTCACCGAAAGCATCCCGGTGACCAGCTAAGCACGCTGCGATTAATTGCCGATCCTCGTCGCTCACAAACTTCTACCGTTAGGACGTGGTGTCCACTGCGGAAGTTCCTCAATTCTCAGAAGAACTGGAGGAACACAACCTTGCGTAAGTTATAGCATGCCTGTGGTTTGATCAGTAAAAGTGTTCCCGCTTCGGCAGCAAATCTGGTGCGTTTCGTCGGCCCATAGCGTTACTTTGTTTCTGAAGCCCACTTGCACCTATACTAACCATCTGTACCCCTCTATTCGGCCCGCTCAGGAGGAGTTTACGGGCAATATGGACACCTCCAATATCGTGGTTCGCGGAGCCCGGGAACATAACCTTCGGAACGTGGACCTTCAGGTTCCCCGGAACAAGTTGATCGTCTTTACCGGGGTGAGTGGCTCCGGGAAAAGCTCACTGGCATTCGACACGATCTACGCCGAGGGGCAGCGGCGATATGTCGAATCTCTGTCAAGCTACGCTCGACAATTCTTAGGACAGCTCCCCAAACCGGATGTCGATTACATTGGTGGTTTGTCACCTGCCGTCAGTATTCAACAGAAGACGGCAAGCCGAAACCCGCGCAGCACCGTCGGCACGATTACCGAAGTGTCGGACTTTCTACGAGTGCTCTATGCCCGGTTGGGTCTGGGGCATTGCCCTTCTTGTTCTCGCCCAATTACGGCTCAAACACGTGAACAGATCATTGCCCGCGTTCTCGCCCTTGAGGAGGGCACACGCTTCTTGATCCTGGCTCCAATTGTGCGTGGACAGAAAGGTGAGTTTAAAGACCTCTTCGCGGAGATGGTGAAGCGGGGGTTTGTACGCGCGCGAGTGGATGGTCAGTTGGTGAAGCTGACCGACAAATTGAAACTCGATAAGCGGATCAAGCATACGATTTCTATTGTCATCGATCGGTTGCGTGCGGACGCGCGACAGCGAACCCGGATTGCGGAAGCGGTTGAACAAGCTCTCAACGTTGCAGACGGGAATCTCATCATCAGTGTCGAGCGCGGCATTCCGGAAGAAGCCGCCGATGCAGACATGGGAGAAGGAACCCCGCGAGCTGGCACACTTGCGACGGACGAGGTCTTGCTCTCGGCACACTACGCCTGCACCACTTGTAATATCAGCTACGAGCCACCAACCCCACAGCTCTTTAGCTTCAACAGCCCTCATGGAATGTGTCCTTCCTGTGATGGGCTGGGTAGCCAGTATACCTTCGATGCCGATCTTCTGATTCCGGACCCCACGCTGAGCATCGCAGAGGGTGTGATCCCGTTAATTGGTGCACTGCGCGGGATGGGCCGGTGGCGGAAACACATTTACGAAGGTGTGGGGAAATCACTCAAGATCGAACTGACTACTTCATGGAACAAGCTCCCAGCTCAGGCGAAACAGCAGTACCTGCAAGGAAGCGGTGATACGCACATTGTGTGGGAGTGGAAGCAACGCGGCGGCAAGATCTGGAAGCATGGTGGTAAGTGGGAAGGCGTCGTTCCGCAACTTCTGTCGCAATTCAAAAAGGCCACGGGCGGCCCACGGCGCATGCAACTCGAGAAGTACATGCGGGTGGTGCGCTGCCCAGCATGTCTGGGTGAGCGGCTCAATCCCCAGGCTCGTGCGGTGCAATTGAACGGGAAGTCGTTGGTGGAAGTCGGCCAAACCCCGATTGGCGATCTTGTTCCCTGGTTCGACGAATACCAGCGCACGCTGAATTCCACAGCTGCGGTGATCGCCGGAGAACTTCTCAAGGAGATTCGCGGCCGGCTTGGGTTTCTGCTGAATGTGGGATTGCATTACTTGAGCTTGGATCGGTCAGCCCCGACACTCTCGGGCGGTGAAGCCCA
>JBGTAO010000088.1:0-12714 GCA_041749835.1 Gemmata sp.
AGGCACCATCAATCGGAGATCGCATGGCCCGGCTGGCCATGGTGAACTACCTGGCCCAAACCGGTCGCCGCGATGTTGCTGAAGCACGACTTGCAGAGCTCGCTCGCGACTACCCCAGCAATATCGAAATCCTGCGCACACGCACAACGCTCATGGCGGTTTCCCCGACCGATGGATCGATCAATCCCAATGGGGTTGCTGCCGCAGATTTGCTCATCAAGAAGTTCATCAACGAATTCCCAGGCGACAAGGCTGCGCGGTTGTACTACGCCGAATGGCTGGTGAAAACCAAACGAGCCGAACAGGCAGTCGAGTTCCTGAAAGACCCGGCTACATTCCCGGGCGGCCGCGACCTCGCCGTCAACCGTGCGCTGGCCGCTGCGATGGTTCGGGCGGGTCAACGTGAAGAAGCCGAAAAGATCCTGAGCCAGTTACCGATCGATGCCGGTCTGGATGCTGTGCTCGTGCAGGCAGCTGCCACTCGGGAAGCCAGCGACCGGCAAATCCGAGACGCGCTCGGACGGTACGAGAACCAGGGCTTGTTCCGACTTTACGATGCGGCCATGCGGCTCAGTGAAGGCAAGTTCGAGGAAGCGATTCGCAAGTATGCCTCAGCCACGGAGTTCACACAGTTCGGGAAGGCTGCCAAGCAAGGCATCCAGCGGGCACTGTTTGCCTACGCCGAGGCCGATCCCGTGCGAGCACGCGAAGAAGCCATTCGGCTTGCGGGGGAGATCCCCGACGAACCGGGTATCGTTCTCGCAGCAGCCTACGCAGCCATGATCATGGATGAGATCGGCAGCCTGGAAGATAAGTGGGAACAAACCAAGACGATGTATGCTTGCCTCAGTAAGTGGGAAACGCTTGCTTTGAAATCGGGGCTCTCGAAACCCGATACCACGCTCACACGTGCCCAGTTCCGATATCTGATCGGCGATATCGACGGTGCCAAGCGGGAAATCGCGGCCTCAGTCGCACAATTCCCACAACACCTGGCCAGTCTGTTCACACCCTGTGATATGACACTCGTCGCACCTGCCGATCCGACCCGAGCGCGTGAGCTATACAATCTGGCGCTCAAGGAAGATCCCAACAATCGCCGGTTGCCCTACCTCGATGCTCGCATCAAGGAGGTTTCGGGAGATTGGGCCGGAGCTGTTGCGGTGTACGAGGGGCTCACCGGTGGCGTCCTGAAAGACGCGACGCCTTACATTCGCCTGATTGCAGCACTTTCGACGCAAAACAAAAATGACGAAGCACTCAAGTGGGCTCGGGCCTGGAATGCCGCCATGCCGGAAGATCCACGGACCACGAGCGAATTGATCCGCCTGCTGGCAACAACCGGCAATAAGCCCGAGGCTATGAAGGTAGCAGACGATTGTGTGCTGAAACAGGTCGCCGAGACCCGAAAGCGGCTTTCGGAAGCGACCACCGCACCCACGCCCGCACAGGTGGAAAAGATGGTCGATGAAGCGCGAGCCCAGGCACTCTTGCTCGGAGCATCGAGTTTCACCATGGCCAAGATGTATGATGAAGCGGAGTCGCGCCTCGCGGAAGTCCGAAAGACATTCCCTACTGCTGATCGTCCGATCTTGATGCTGGGTGATATTGCAACCGCGAAGAAGGATTGGCCGAAAGCCGAAGGCTACTACCGCGAGCTCATCAAGCAAAACAACCAGAACTTTATCGCCGCGAACAACCTGGCCTGGATTCTGGCCGAGATCAAGAACGACCCCAACGCAGCGCTGGCGTTGGTCGAGGAAGTTCGGAAAGGGAAGAACGGAACACGACCGATCAGCCCCGAGCGCTTCCCCGTCGATTTCCTGGATACCCTGGGAGTGATCTACACGAAGCTCAACCGGAGTGACCGGCTACCCGAGATGCGCATTACCTTCGAAGCTGCAGTGAAGCGCTACCCCAACGACCCGCGTATGTTCCTGTACCTGGCCCAATCGCAGGCAGGACTGGGTGAGAAGTTCAAGGCGTTGGAGAATCTCGATTCGGCTATCCGGCTCGCGAATCAAAAGAACGCCCTCACAGCCGAGCAGAACAAGTCAGTCTTACAAGGTGCTGAAGCACTGCGAGCGAAACTTCGCGGCTAAGACCATAAACGGGCTCACGTGTAAAACCCAAGCAAACAGCCGATCCGCCCGAGGTGGTTCGGCTGTTTGCTTTCCTGTTGATCGGATGCGGGCAGAGTAAGCAACTCCGCAAACCAGGCAATCTGCGCGAGCAGCAACAGCCATTCGGATTTCACTTCCCGGACCGCATCCCGATCGTGCTGACAAAGTGTAATCCTCTTTGACAGCCCTTCACATGTGGCCTAAGTTTCAAGCGAAGCAGATCGGTATCGAGCGCAGACTGGATTCTCAGGCCATCCCCTGATTCGCTAGCGCCCCCCTTCCACTCGCCTAACCTGCCGATCGCGCCCACGTATCGGTCGATGCTGCTACCCCTTATCGGTTGCTACTCAATTAGGCGTTTGCCTTCACACGTCGTGTGGCTGCCGCTTCGTTGGCTCCAGGCACCGATCGGGGGCCGCCGTACTGCGACGACCGAGTTGTCATTTGGTTCCACAACTTCTGAGGTAGGGCGACCACATGATGAAGAGATTGCTTGCTAAACTGTGGTATGACGAATCTGGTGCAGTCGTTTCGACAGAGTACCTGATGCTTGGATCGGTCGTTGCTGTGGGAGGTGCCAGCGGGATGGCAGCCATGCGCGACGCGGTAACCGATGAATTCCATGATTTGGGCCAGAACATTCGTGAAGTTCGCCAGGAATACTCCACGCCGTCAGCTCGGGGTGCTCGGGGCACAGCGCCCAAGGCTCAAATGACCGACCCCTCAAACTTGGGGCAGTTGCAGTTCGTACCAACAACCCAGTGTATGAATGGCTTATGCGCCTCGCCCTGAGTTCTCGACGAACCAGGCGTTGACCCCGGGATTTCGCCGGGGTCACTTTCGTTTCTCGCCCACAGACGCAACTCCCTTTCCGATCGCATTCCCAGCTCAATAGTCTTCTCGATTTCACACATCTGTTTCCGGCTGTGTTAAGCTGTACTGTCCGGGTGGCATCCGGCGGGTGGACCCCGACGTTAACTGACTAGTCGCAATCAGTACTCATGCGAGACCTGTTGTTTTGAACCCGATCAAAGAGGTTCCGCATTCCTTGCTCTCTGATTTGTGGGTGGTAATCGCTGCTTACAATGAAGAACCGCGCATTGGGGCGACTCTGCACGGTTTGCTCAGTCGTGGCTATCGCAACGTCGTGATTGTTGATGACGGTTCACGTGATCGAACCGCAGAAATCGCCCGGCACTCTGGCTCCTGGGTTCTCGCCCACGCAATCAACCTTGGGCAGGGAGCCGCACTGCAGACCGGCATCTCGTTTGCGCTCGCCCGGGGTGCACCGATCATTGTGACCTTCGATGCGGACGGCCAGCACAACCCGGACGAAATCCCGGCACTCACAGCACCGATTATGAATGGCCACGCGGAAGTCTCCCTCGGTTCGCGGTTCCTGGGCCACGCTGAAAACATCCCCCTGGGTCGCAAACTTGTGCTAAAGGGCGGTGTCTGGTTTACCCGCTTGTTCTCGGGTATCCGTGTGACCGACACCCACAACGGGTTTCGCGCGCTCTCGCGTGAAGCCGCGCGACAGATCAAACTCACGCAGAATCGTATGGCTCATGCGTCGGAACTGTTGGATCAGGTGCAGTCGCTCGGCTTGCCCTTTGTCGAAGTCCCCGTGACGATCCGTTACTCTGCGGAGACGACCGCCAAGGGACAGAGTTCGTGGAATGCGATCAAGATTGTCCTGGAACTGATTCTGGGGAGGTTTGTGAGGTGAATCTTTTCCAGTGGTTCACGCTACCGATGTTGGGGTTGCTTCTGCTTCTCGATGGTTACGGGCTGCTGATGGGCCGACCCACATTTCGGCGCGATCGGTTGGTTCGCTGGTTCGTTTGGGGAGCCGCCTTTGCAGCCATCTGCAACCCCAATATGACCTCCTCAGTAGCCCAGGCAATCGGCATTCAACGTGGCACAGACCTGGTGCTGTATTTGTTCGTCTTGGCCTTTATGGGAACCTCGTTTTACTTCTATTCCCAGAACATCCGGCTTCAACGCCAGCTCACGGATGTTGTCCGGCATCTTGCCATACGTGAGGCGCACCAGGAACCCACTACCCAATCATGGCCGAAGTCCTGACTGCATGCCGGTATTGTGAATGCACCCGGCAATCGCTCTGGCGAAGCGAAATCCGCGACCGGCTGAATCATGTCCGGGGGAGTTGGTCCTTTGTCCGTTGCATGAGTTGTGCTTCCACGCAACTCCAACCGCTCCCGTCGGCCGACGAGATCGCTGGCTATTACCCACCGATTTACGGCTACGAACCTGCGATCCAGGCAGGCCACGGTTGGCGGGGACTTCTGGCCTCGCTTCCGGAGCGGTTGTTTTACGCACCATTTCGCGATGCCCAAACACGCTTGATCCTCAAAGGGATTCGCCTGCGGCAGGCTCAGGGCCAACACCTGCTTGATGTCGGTTGCGGGCGTGGGCTTCGGCTCCCGGCGTTCCAGAAACTCGGGGCCTCGGTGGTCGGGATGGACTTCACCCCCACCTACCTGCAGGCCCTTGCAGCCATGGGCATCCCGGCTTTCTGCTCCGACTTCGAGCACCTGGAGGAACATGTCGAACCCGAATCGTTCGACATCATCACTGCGTTCCATGTTTTGGAACACGTACTCGAACCGCGGCAAGCTCTGAAAGCCTGTGGGCGACTCTTGCGACCGGGGGGTTGGCTGGTCGTGGCCGTACCACTGGCGGATAGTGTGCAGGCGCAATTACTGGGCAAGCGTTGGATCGGTGTAACCGAGGCACCCCGGCACATCACGCTGCCGTCGCAACCTGGGCTTCGCTTACTCTTGGAATCCACCGGCTACGATGTCGTTCGTTTCTATCCCGATGCCATGTTGAACTGCGCAGGGATGATGGTGCTCTCAATCTTACCCGGAGCCGCATTAACCAACCGCGCGCACGGTGGAGTGCTCAACCTGGCTCTCTCGGGATTGAGCGCTCCCAGTACGTTTGCAGCGATTCCCCTGGCGGTTGCCGAAGGTTACTTCGCCTACCGCCCGGGCGCGGGCATCTTCTTCGCACGGAAGCGCTCGGAGTCATGCTGAGTATGGCGAGTGCATCCAGTAGCGCAGCAAATGCAGCGGCTGCTGCTTGAACCGAGTGACGGTCCTGAGCGGCTCGAATGGCACCACGAACCATCGCTGCGTACTGCGCGGAATTCTGTAAGCGCTGCAACGCTTCAGGCAGCGCTGCGAGTTGATCGTATCCCACACGGACCCCGCACTGATATCCCGCAATAGCATCATCGACGTTCGACTTCGTTGGTCCAAGGTAAAGTAGTGGTTTCCCGGCTGCAAGATATGCGTGAATTTTGCTCGGCGACATCAACCCGGCACAGCGCTGTTCGAGTGACACCACACCGACATCGACATCGATCGTTTGCAGTAGCCGCAGTAACTGATCACGGGGCAAGAACTCCAAGACGAGAGCGGTCTCTGGCCCCAACTCCGCTACAGCTTTCTGAGCAGCGGCCCACTTTTCACCACCGCCCACCAGCACAATTCCGACCTCGTGCTGATCCGGATTCACCCGAAACCAATTGAATACGGGTTCAAGATCGTGCCCCCAGCCATAGTTCCCCGAATACAGCAGGAGCAAGCGACGCTGGTCTCGGAGGCGTTGCAAGCGCGGATCGGCAGGGCCATCAGTCGCCTGTATACCTCCAGAATATTCACTGGCGGCGTTCCAGTTGGGAATCACCGTGATTCGTTGTGCGCCCTGAAGCCGAAGCAACTCGGCCATCGCACCATCCAGGACCACGACATGATTCACACGCCGGATCGCCCAGCTCTGCAAACCCGCAAGCAACCGGTACGCAAGCCCACGCGATCGTAGTAACCCCACGGCAGCCAAGATGTCGGGGTAAGTATCTTGATTCCAGATCACGAGCTGGCAGCGGGAACGTGTCATCAGTTTTCGGATGACAAATACCACGTGGAGAAACGGTGGTGTGGTCGTGAGGAAAACCACATCTGGCAATCGACGGGTCGTTGCGAAGAGAGCGACCGAAACCGAGAACGCACCCCAGACCAACAGCCGACCAAAAAGCCCTTCGGCCACGCGTGGTCCCGTAAAAAGTCTTCGCACTGGTCCGCGGAATTGCGATTCACGGTTGGGGCCACCCGAGTTGTAGGCAGAACGCCCCGCGACAACTTCGAGCGGATAACCTTTGGCAGAAAGGGCAGTGGCGAGGCTTTCCATCAATACGCCAGTCGGCGAAGGCCCCTCACCAAAGAACAACCCGACTAACCAAATCCGCCGGGAATCAGCACCCACGGCTTCCGAAGTCATTTGCACCAAACCTGGATAACAGACATGCATCGCGTTCAAGGCTCCTTCCGGTAGGGTTTCCCTTGTTCATAGTATTTCAACCGCGCATGGTGCGCTTCGGCCCATTCGGAATCTCCACGCGCCTCCGCAGCAGCAATTCCCTGACGTGCAGCAGTGGCGGCCGCGGCAAACTCCCCGGTTTGTGAACAGGCCAACGCGAGGGTATCGAGCAGCACGGGATCTTGATTCTGGTCGGCCAGACAAGCCGCAGCCGCAAGCCAGCGAGCCTGTGAGCGGCTCATTCGAGTCCGGTTCTGACCGGGTCGGAACACGAACGCTCGGGCAGTCTCGCCCTCTTGTCGTGGGAGCTCCGGAGCCAATCGCCCTGCTTCTTCAGCCGCGGAGCGTGCTTCGGTTTCTCGCCCGGCAGCAAGTTCGGCCGCAGCCAGGAGTATCAGGTTTTCCGGCGTGCCGGGCTGTCTATCCAGCAGTAGACGAATCTGTGTCACTGCTTCATTGGATTGCCCCTGAGCAATCAAGACCCAGGCCAAGTTCCGCGTCAGGATCGGGCTGGCATACGGGTCATAGCCCTGATCGAGGATCTCGCGGTACAACGCGATCGCCTCGTCCAAGCGGCCCGACTGCGCAAACCAGCCAGCCTTGCTCCAACGGATTCCGCCTCCGGCCGTTCCGGGAGTGTTTTCCACTTTGTGAATGATTGTGGCTGCTCGTTCAAGATCGTTGGCGTTCAAATAGATCGAAGCCATGGTGCTCAACATGCGAAGGTTGTTCGGTCGGCGGACCAGATCTTCCTTCAAGAGTTCGAAGTGTGAGTGGTAGGCGTTGTTTCGTTGAACCGTTTTGGCAGTGAAAAGGAACGCTACGAGCATGAGCAATGCCATAGAGATCATTGCCTGTTTCTGTGTCGTCCACGCTGTCATGCGGATCATCGAATCGAACGCGAATACCATTCCCACAATGATTGCTGCGAGGCTCAGATACATCCGGTGCTCAAAGACGGGATCGATAATCGGCACGATCGACGAGGTGGGTGCCAGGATCGCAAAGAACCAGAAACCCAGGAAACCAACGGGCGGCCAAAGCACGAGCAACACCAAACTTGCAATCAAGAGTGCCGACACGAGTAGGAATGCCGGTAATACCTCGGACAACGAGCTCGCAATCGGCCAATCGATATAATCCAGGACCTGTCGCGTGGGCCAGATTGCTTGCCGGACGTAATGCAGAATCACTTCTGATTGCGTCAGCAGATATTCGAACGGAGTCGTGGCTTTGATTCCGAAGCCAACTCCCATGTCATTGCCACCGCCCATCGTCATGAGCATAACCGGTACCAGCGCGATCGCCCAGATCACAAGCAGCACACCGTACGGTAATGCTCGGGAACGTATCAGCTCGCGCCAGGAATTGGCGAGGAAGATTCGATCAAAGAGCACCAGAAGAACGGGCAGTGTGAGCGCGACTTCTTTGCAACCGCACGACAAGGCGAAACTAGTAAGCCCGGCGACAAACCAACTAGAAGCGGATTGTTGTGCCCCACGAAGCCAGGCGTAGAACGTGAAGAAGTAAAAGAGCCCCATCATCGATTCGCACCGCTGGATCACATAGGTCACGGCTTGTGTCTGCAACGGATGCACCAGCCAGAGCAACGCGACAGCAAAGGCTAAATATGGGGCTCGTGTGGTGTACCGCCCTGCGAATCGGGGTACGAGCAAGACTCGTCGCACCAGGCCATAAAGCGCAAGACCGGCTAAGAGATGCACGGTCACGTTGAAGGCGTGATACCCCAGTGGGTTGAACCCACCGAGCCGGTGATTGAGCACTAACGAAGCGGACACCACCGGCCGCGAACCAAATGACAGGTAGCCGAGTGGATCATGTACGAGATCAGCGTTCGCGGTGATCCAGGCCGAATCGTCGAGCACGAAAGCGGCGTTGAAACTGCTCGCATAAGCAAGCAGCGTCATGAGAATCAGGAGCGGAATGGCTTTGGATGTGTTGAGCTCCTGGGTTGCAGCAGTCGGCACCGTGCTCATGGAGTTCCTGCTGTTGGTGGAACAGTTTTCCGGATTCCGATGAAGAGCCGGCTTGATCGGTCCCGCCCGGCCAGACCGCTTTCGTCGAGTACCACGTCCCAGCCGGGAGCGGTTTTCAATTCCTGGCACAACCGCGGGTGGAGCTCGGCCTCCACGACCACAAGATCCACATGATGCCGTTCCAGGATCTCCCACGATTGCGGCGCACCACCCTTGACCGCGAGGCACTCGTTCCAGTGCGTCGGGGAGAAGAGTTGGGCATGGTTGTACATCAACACCGAGCAATCGTCGGGCAATGCCCAAAGCAAGTACTCGCCAAGGGTCTCACTACAGAAAATGCGACCAGTGAACCTACCGCCGGGACGGGTTTGCATGGCCTGATCGAGCGAGTTCATGCGATCGCGATCGAGCGGTTGTTGGCCCTGTAGCACTGCGGCCACGTCGTAGGGTGTGGCCCGGTGCAGCGAACGCTCGGCGGGGCGTGGCTCACCAGACTTCAACCAGATCGTTGCAGGCGACGCCATCACGGCAGCAATGGCAATAATCGCCGCGAATGCGGTTTTTCGGAAGCTGGGGATATTCGTTGCGGCTTCAAAGCCCCACCGCTTGGCAGCCGCAACCCAGTGTGGGGCCGCGATCCACGGGACCACGGGGAGCCACCACGACATAGCACGTTGCTGGAACAGTGGCCAAATCCCCAGGGTGAGGATGAGCAACCATTGCGTGGTGTTGAAGCGGCGCGGGCTCGCCAGTTGTGTAACAACCAGAAACCCCAACACCGCGAGGTACGCCCAGTGCCCACCGCGTGGCTGGCTAAAATCGAGTGGCTGCCACTCGACCATCGTTGCCAGGTTCGGGCTCCCACCAAATCGCGCCAGGTTCCAGTACAACGCCGGTCCATAGGGGTTCAAGAGCCCCACTGCAATCAGAGAAGCCCCCAACACGACCGACAGCCGTTGGAAGGCGAGATCCTGCCGAATTACACGGAATGTGAATCGCGATTCCCAGGCGAGCTCCATCAGGCGAGAAAGCCAGAAGAGACCAACCAAACCAATGCCCACGACGAACGTTCCATGCACGTTCGCCCACAAGACCATGAGTATTGGCACACCAATCTGTGCGGGCCGCGAGAGCACCGGGCGGCTGAGCAAACACAGCAAACCGGCATAAAACGCCAGGCCAAAGGTCTGCGGCCGTTGCACGCTGAACGCACTGCGCATCAGTACCACGAGCAGCACCATGCCGATGATGCCCCAAGGAACCGAATCGCTTATGTGTCGATATGCCAGTCCAAACAACCCGAGCGCGGCGATGACCGCCAGGAGGTGGATTAGCCGAATCGCTTCCACTCCGCCTTCGAGCTGTCGTTGTGCATCTCCACCGGCAATCGCCGCACCAAGCCGAAATACGCTGTGGTAACCAACCTGGCTCAGCCACATGGCATCAAACATCGGCTTTTGCTGATCAGTCCACGGATTCAGTGGCTCCACATCGGGGAGCGCCCGGTTGGCCACGATCCACTCGCCATATTTGAGGTGCGCCCAGAAGTCGGTGTGCCACAGAGGAATTGACGAGAACAGAAAGAACGCGAGTCCCAGGACAGCCACCGCAACAACACCTCCCGTGGAGAAGTAATACGGTGCCAGTGGTGAGTTGGGGTCGGACCAGTCGATACCAGCACCGAGTTCACCGCCATCCAGGGGTGAGAGTGGTTTGTCCTCGGCGGCGGCTTGTGGATCAGGGTTCATACCAGCTCGTTTCAAACAAATTCGTGCCTCTCAAGGTTATAGCTCACGCAACGTCCGAACGCCACAGGCGCACACCCGCCGGGCACTGTGACAAAGAGTTCTCCAAACCGCATCCAGTCCTTTGACGCACCAGTCGCGGTCTGAGAGAATCAACGACTACGGCAAGCTTGTGACGATGAGGGGCCGGAATGAACAGCCTGAGTTGCCCAAAATGTCAGCGGCTACTACCCGACTCGGCCCTCGATCTGTCCGGGTGTCACAAGTGCGGCTACTCGTTCGAGCAACCGGTGGTACTCCGGTCTCAACTGCCCCGACCGAATGCACGTGTCTTCTGGTTGGTTGCGGTCGCGACGGGATTCGCGTTTGGCATTCTCGCGGGTTTTCTCGCATTCCGTAGGGTTCCCGATCACTCTCCGAACCGACATGACGACAGCGCGACCCTTCGGCTGCACCCACTTCCCCGTGAGTCGCTGGTTCAAAGCGACCCCCAAACAAACCCGACGAACCCGATCCCTGCGGCACCGCTCGTGCCAACACAGGGGCACAACGCCGGAACTCCCGCGACCCCGACACCTGTCGCCATCGCACCCGCGCCGCGACCACAGGGAACAGAAGTCGTTCCGGTAGCACCGCCCCAAGACAAGGCAGAACCCCAGCCGCCTGCCCCCGAGATCGTCCTCGATCCATTCGAAGTGCGCGAGCGGGTGTTCGCCGATGCCCGCGCCGTCGTCGCCATTCCAGACATGAACGGCAAGGATCACATCACGCTGCGCGGGAATGTGAAGGTGTTGAAGCTCGGGAGTATCAACGGTGAAGCCGTCCTCGATGCCTCGGCACTGGAAGCCGAAGAGATTCACGTGAGTGGGGACATCAACGGGAACTGCGTGGTCAAACTCAGCGCACCCACAGGGAAGATCGTGATCGGTGGTTATGTGGTGGGAAGCTGCAAGTTATACCTGAATGCCACCGGGGGTGAGGTTGTCCTCCGGGAGAAATCGGGCCGGTTTGGGGGCGGCGCTCGCATCGCCATCACCGCAAAGCAAGTGGAACTTTGCGGTCTGGTGAATGAAGGCTGCCACGTCGCCGTGACTCTGAACCCGATTGGTTCGTTACGGGTCGTTACGATGGATGGGGGAGCCAAGGTGCAGTATCGCCGCGCGAACCCCACCGATCCTCCGCCACGGGTCGAATCGGGCCTCCTCCGGAACGGTACCAAAGTGGTTGCGGAAAACTGAGCACAGCCCGGAAGGTGCCATTCGCTTGGGTGCCTTGTGGTTTATTTGCGGCGGAGTTGTTGTGCGATCTCGAATTGCTTGATTAACTCCTGGTGCAGTTCCGTCATCATCTCATCTCGGGGCAATTCCTGAATCCGTGCAGTTTCGAGTGGTTGACCAACAGCGACGGCGATCGTACTCGGAGTCGGCGGAAGAAAATGTGGCGACGGCCGCGGGATGATCATGTTTCGATTCCACGCCGCAAACGCACCTGCAATTCCCACGGGGATAATCGGGCAACCCGCCCGCTTGATGAGCAACGAGACTCCCGGCTTTAAGTCGAGCATCTCACCCGTTGGCGTTCGTTCCCCTTCCGGGAACACCAGCACAGCCTGCCCCTGCTGGAGTGCTGTCAGAACAGCCTGAATGCCATACTTCCCCATGCCGCGATCAATGGGTATCGCGTTCAAACTTCGGATGAGTGGGGCCAGCATGGGTTGATCGAATAGCGACTTCCGGGCCAAATACGACAGGTAACGCCGCGAGGCGAGCCCCACCAACACGGGGTCAAACATCGACTGATGATTGGCGAGCAACAGCAACGGGCCTTCGGTCGGGATGTTGTGCCAACCCGATTTCCGGAGGCTAAATCCGAAGGTGAAGAACGTGAAGGAAGACCAGTAGACCAGATCGTACCAGAGCCGACCGGTCAGGTTGGGGCGGGCAGACATCGGCGTGCTTCTCCCTCCAGCAAATCCAGAACTTCACCCGGTGTGAGTCGCGTAGTGTCAACCACGATGGCATTGGCGGGTATTTGAAGTGGCCCATCCGCTCGCGCACAATCCCGCTGGTCGCGTTCCTCGATCTCGGCGATTTCGCGCTCCAGGCTGGTCGTGCAACCCCGGGCACTCAGTTCGCGGTAGCGCCGCTCGGCACGAGTCGCCAGGTCGGCCGTGATGAAGAACTTGAGTTCTGCGTCGGGAAACACCACGGTACCCTGGTCGCGCCCTTCACAGACGATATTCCGGTTCAGCGCGATTTGCCGTTGTTGCGGAATCAAGAAGGCACGCACAGCGGAGATCGCGGCCACCTGGCTCGCCCCTTGCGAAATCTCGGGCGTCCGAATAGCAGCACTGACATCGAGACCGTTTAACAGGACACGATCATCGGGCATCTCGATTTGAATTCCCCGAAGTGTTGCCTGCACCGCCTGCGCATCAGCGGTCTGACCGTCCGCTCGCAGCACGGCCAATGCTACGGTTCGGTACATCGCTCCGGTATCGAG
>JBGTAO010000089.1:0-3016 GCA_041749835.1 Gemmata sp.
GCTGGCCGAGCGAGGCGTTCCCATGACGCAAAAGGCGTTCCAGTTTGGCGTGCGGATCGAGCACCGGCAGGATGTTGTCAATTCCGTGCAGTTTGGGCCGCGACACGAACGTTACGAAGACATCCTGGGCAATGCCGACTATTCACTCATCGCCAGCGGTAACCATGACCTCTTCACCTTCTGCATGTGCGCGGGCGGTTACATCATTCCCAGTGTGTCGCAAGAGGGTTACTTCTGCACGAATGGAATGAGCCTGAGCAAACGCGATTCCCCCTTCGCCAACAGTGGTTTGGTGGTGACGGTGCCACCCGAGGAGTTCGGCGGAACCGATGTCCTGGCGGGAATGCGGTTGCAAGAGCATTATGAATCGAAAGCGTTCCAACTGGGTGGACAGACCGACTACCGCTCGCCGATCCAGCGCGCGACCGATTTCGTTGCCGGTCGGGCCAGCACCGCCGCACCAGCGAACAGTTACCCACGTGGCGTCACGCCATGCGATTTACGTGAGGTGCTCCCGCCCGTGGTCGCGGCAGCGGTGGCGCACGGGTTACCCCAGATGGATCGCCGCTGTCAGGGGCGCTTTCTCCGCGACGCCGTGCTGGTCGGCCCGGAATCACGGGGGAGTTCACCGATTCGAGTCGATCGTGATTCCGCGACCCGGGAGTCGCCGGGAGTCGTCGGGCTCTATCCCGTGGGCGAAGGTGCAGGATTCGCAGGTGGAATTGTCTCGGCTGCTGTCGATGGACTGCGAACCGCTCGAGCCATTATTGCCCGGTATCTCACTCCGGCGTGACTCTTTTCGTCTCCACCTGACCGTCACGAGAATTTCACACGCCTTTCCACTCGCTATCGAGTACGTTGTTGGCATCTTTCCGCCTGTTGGAGCTGCCACAATGAAACAGTTTATCCTGGGGATCACCACGGCGATGGCGCTGGCTGCGGTGCTCGCGATGTCGCGTTCGGAGTCGGCAACACAAAGCAAAATTACCGATCCCAACGCGATCCAAATCGAAGCCGGGGAGCGCAACCCCTGGACCTCGCTCAAGCTGAATAATGATGCGGATCAGTTCCAGTTCGCCATCGTGTCGGACCGCACGGGGGGCCACCGGGCCAAGGTCTTCTCGCGTGCTGTCAGTCAAATCAATCTGCTGCAGCCGGAGTTCGTGATGTCGGTCGGCGATCTCATCGAAGGGTACACGCTGAAGGAAGAACGCATTCAGCAGGAATGGGACGAATTCGATGGTTTCGTGAAGCGCTTCGAGATGCCCTTCTTCTATGTGCCCGGCAACCACGATCTGACCAACAAGACCATGGTGACGAGTTGGGGCGAGCGGTTCGGCAAGCGCTACTACCACTTCATCTACAAAGATTGTTTGTTCCTTTGTCTGTGCTCCGAGAACCCGCCCGATATGGGCACCATCGACCCCGAGCAGCAAGCCTGGGCCGCCAAGGTTCTGGAGGCTAACAAGAATGTCCGCTGGACCTTTGTCTTTCTCCACAAGCCCATTTGGACAGCACGCGATCTGGACAAGAACGGTTGGGCACCGGTTGAAAAGGCTCTCACCGGGCGGCAGTACAACGTGTTCGTGGGGCACGTTCACCGTTATCAGGTCTACGAGCGCAATGGCACCCAATACTATCAGTTAGCTACCACCGGCGGCGGCAGCCGGTTGCGCGGACCCGAGTACGGCGAGTTCGATCACGTGATGTGGGTAACGATGAAAAAGACCGCCCCCGTGCTCGCGGTGGTGCCGCTCGATGGTTTGCTTCCCGCCAACTTGAAACTTCCGGAGAGCGAAGAAGCGGGCACACCGGTCAAGAAGGTAGCTACGTTCCCGGTGGCAGGTAAGCTCACACTGGACGGGCAACCGCTGGCCAATGCCGTTGTGGGCTTCCAGCGCTACAACCCGGACACGGAACGCTTCGTGTATATCTGCGATGGCCGCACCGACGACACCGGCCGCTTCCAGATCACAACCTATTCGCGGTTCGATGGCTCACCTGCTGGCGAATTCGTGGTGACTGTGCAGATGGCTCCCAAGTTGATCGTCAGTGGTGAACCCGTGAAGAGCCCGATTCCGGCGGCCTACAGTAACCCCGCCACCACGCCACTCAAGGCGAAGATTCAGGACGGCAGCAACGATCTGAATCTCGACTTGAAGAGCAAGTAATGCGATCGGGCGAGCAAGGGATACCATCCCTCGCTCGCCCGGTGTGATTGCAATTGCCGGAATCAGCCCGCTCGCATGCGGCGCTCTTCCTCGTACTTATGCAGCTTGTTGTACAGCGTCTTCAGGCTGATCCCCAGTTCCGTGGCCGTGGCCTGCTTATTCATGCTGTTCTTGGCGTACACCTGCAGGATGTATTCCATTTCCACATCGGCCAGCGACTTCCCACCGGGGCCTGCCGGATCGGCAGTCATCGAGAACGGAACGGTTGGTTGCAGGTAGTTCGCCTCGGCTCTCTGCGGTGCCGGGAACCCGGTTGGGTACGCAGGTTGCGCGGGAGCAGTCGGTACTGCGATCCGGGCCGCTGCCGGTGGGTTCCGCATTTCGTGTGGCAGGTGCGTGGCCCCGATCGACTGGCCGCCTGAAACAATCCAGGCATACTCCATTGCATTGGCCAGTTCGCGGACGTTGCCCTTGAAGTCGTGTGCGAACATCACCTGAAGCGCTTCGGGTGTGATCAGGTCGCCCACCATCTCGACGGGCCGCTTGGCCGCACGGGCGAGCAGATGCCGGGCCAGATCGGGGATGTCCGGTTTCCGATCGCGCAGCGGAGGAAGATGTACATGGAACATGTTCAGCCGGTAAAGCAAATCTTCGCGGAACTGCCCTTCGGTGATCATGAGCTTGAGATCGCGGTGCGTGGCACAAATGACCCGGACATCCACTACGATGGGCTGGCTATCGCCTAGCCGTTGGATTTCACCCGATTCCAGGAATCGGAGTAACTTCACCTGAATGGTTTTGTCGAGTTCGCCGAGTTCGTCGAGGAAGACGGTGCCACCGTTAGC
>JBGTAO010000090.1:0-9187 GCA_041749835.1 Gemmata sp.
ATCACAAAAAACACGCCCCAGTTCAGATCGTAGGCTGCAACTCGCCTACGTGAAGCCGGAATCGCTAGTAATCGCGGGTCAGCAACACCGCGGTGAATGTGTTCCTGAGCCTTGTACACACCGCCCGTCAAGCCACGAAAGAGGGGAGCCGACGAAGTCGCCTTTACCGGTGCCGAATCGGATACCCTTGATTGGGACTAAGTCGTAACAAGGTAACCGTAGGGGAACCTGCGGTTGGATCACCTCCTTTCTAAGGATGATGAATCTCAAAACTGCGTGAAATTAGAGCGTCACGTAAGTTTATCATGTAAACCAGTTCCATTAAGGATGCTACTACCAATTTGCAAGGATACATGACCCCTGTCAGAGCAATCTGTCAGGGGTTTTTTCGTGCTCATACAACATCTGCGGACACGTTTCGTTGCCAGTCTTCTTTGCTCACCACCGGCTCGATATCAATGGATGATACGTTCCTCTCACAACTACGGTGCCCACTCGATCCTGAGCGTGCGGCAACCCTTAATCGCTCCGAGCAGGAACTCGTTTGCTCCCGATGTCAGGTCCGCTTTCCGATCAAAGCTAGCATTCCGGTGTTGGTCCCCGATGAAGCGGAACTGCCCGAAGGATTCCGTGAACTGAGTCAGCTTCCCTGTCGCCGAGCAGCCGACCGTCGCAAGAACTGATATTGCTTTTTGCGACCTTACACGTTATTGGCCTCATCCGCGATAATTGTGGAGTGCCCAGCGTGTTATCTCGCGTTACACACTGTGGATTGTACTGGATTCGACTGCTGGCTGTCCTTGTTTTCTTTTCAGGAGAACAAGTACACGCAGCTGAGCCGTTACCAGCATTGCCGCAGTATCAGATCGATATCAAGATCGATACCGCAAAGCATATAGCCCACTTGATTCAACGTGTGACTTGGACGAATTCGACCCGCACACCTGCCAACCATTTGGCCTTCAATTTCTACCCGCACTATCGCGTTCCGCAGGGCGACTACATCCACCTGGCGAAAACACTCGAATTGCTACGCTTACAACCGTCCCTGGGGATTGAGCGGTCAGGCCGTTTTGGCGTCATCAAAGAAGCACGGTTGCTGAGCCATGCTGGTGTTGCTTGCGAGACTCGCCTCAACTTTGAATTTGACACCGACAATCCTACGGCTCTGCGCTTTCCGCTGCCACAGTCACTCAATCCTGGCGAGACCGTAGTTGTCGAACTCGTTTGTGAGTTTCACATCCCCAACAAACAAGGGCGGCTCGGTCACTGGAAGGGTGTCACATACATCACCAATGCATTGCCGATGCTGGCCTTCTGCGATGACACCGGCTGGCAGACGAAGCCGTTCGTTCCGTGGCACCAACCCTGGTTTAACGAAGCGGGCGTCTTCACCGCCACGATCACACTTCCGGAGAACGAATGCCTGGCAATGCCAGCCAAGGTGAAATCGGAACGGGTGCTACCTAACGGGCAAAAACAGATCGAGACGCATCCCTTCGTTGGCCGCGATTTCGCATTGCTTTGTTCCACCCGTTACCGCGAGTTCAAGGGTCAGACCCGCCTGCCCGATGGTCGCCTCGTGGATCTCCGGTGCCTGGCGTTTCCCGAACATGAGTTTTACGCCAACGAGATCATCAAGATTGTCGCCGATGCCATCCCCATCTACTCCCGATGGTTTGGGCCGTTTCCCTACGACAGCTTCACCATCGCGGAATCGTATTTCGGCTGGAATGGCAACGAATGTGCCGGGCTCATCATGATCGATGAGCGCGTTTTCGGAATGCCAGAGCTCGCCCGCGGCTATGTGGAATATTTGGTTTCTCACGAGACTTGCCATCAATGGTGGTACAACCTTGTCGGCACCAATGGGTACTCCGAGCCGTTCATGGATGAAGGGGCCGCGGCTTATTTCACGCACCGACTCATCGATCAGACGCGCGGCAAGAATAACGAGTTCCTGGTCTGGCCCAAAGGGCTCGGCTGGTTGCCCAATATCAAGCGCGAGAACTATCGTTACGGGTCGATGTACTACGCGATCCGCAACGGCGACATGCATCCGGCCGCTCAGGATTTGCCTCAGTACAAGCACTTGTTCGGTCTCTTCACGGGTGCATACGATCGCGGTTCGAAAGCCTTCGGTATGATCGAGAACCAACTCGGCGAAGCCGCGTTCCTCGATTTCACCCGCATGTTGGTGGCCAAGTATTCCTGGCGTGTACTTCAGGCCAAGGAGTTGCGCGCGGAATTGGAAGCCTACACCGGTCGCGATTGGGGCGAGTTCTTCGATCGCTGGATTTACGGCAAAGGGCTCGTGGACTGGGAAGTGAAGAAGGTCGAAGTCGAGCACGAGTTTCCGTTTTTGGTGCGCAAGATTCCCATTACGGGGCCGATCAGTCGCAATCGCATCGAGATCACGCTACGCCAGAAGGGCGAATTCACTGAACCGACGAGCCTTGGCGTTCGCTTAGCCGGGGCAGATGGCTTCCCGATCCGAATACCGATTGTTCCAGCGGCAGGAGCGATCGCGGGCAAGGCCGCTGCCACGGCAGATGGCATTCCCGATTTTGAATACCAGGTGGAGCCGCAAGCCAATGGCACGGTCAAGGTCACTTTCAGCACGCTCGCCGAACCTGAGCAAATTGTGGTCGATCCGGACAATATCTTGCTCGACGCCAACCCAGGCAACAACGCGTGGAAATCGATGCCGGGTACGCGGATTACGCCGCTGTACACCACACTTGATGAAACCGATGTCACCAGCGATTACGATCGTTGCAACTTCACGGCAGGCCCCTGGATTTGGGGAGCCTCCTATCAAGACCCGTGGTACACGCGCTCGACGATGATCGGGTTGCGAGCGGGTGCCAATCACCCGCAGCGCTTCCGGGCCGGGGCGTATGCGGGGTTCCGGACGGATTACCGCGATGCAGTTGTCGGTGCCGATGCAGTCTTTCTGGGTGATCATCTCGAAGCGGGGTTGAACTGGGAACGCCGTGTCGGAGGGCCCTGGGGCGGGCAAGAGGGTGCCAGCGGGCCGAACCGAGCCGTGGCGTATTTACGGCATGTGCTGAAGCCGGGCTCGAGTATGTATTTGCCACCGATTATGTATCAGGATGGTTTTGTCTCGTATCAGGACAACTTTCTACCGTTTCCACGCTCGACTGCGGGCCAACGTTACGAACGCCTGGCGCTGGGTGGCTACCACTTTCGCCTGAACCTCTTGACGCCTTATTGGGATCCGGAAAGCGGTGTGTGGGTCGATACGATGCTCGGTGGGGGCTCCGCCGACTTCAACGGTTGGCGTGGCATGGGCGAAGGGCGGTTGGAATTGGCGGCGGTGAATCGATTGCCAGTGTGCGATGGTCCGCTACGCGATGTGCGATTAGCGGGCCGGTTCGTGGGGATGATGGCCTGGCCGGACTTCGGGCAGTTTTACGCACTCGGTGGTGGCACGCTCTTTCGTGGCTTCGATCTGGCGGAACGGCAAGGTAGTGCGCTTTGGGTCGTGAATGCGGAAATCCGCTGGCCGATTGCCCAGGAAGTGGTGTGGGATTGCCTCGATCACACAATCGGAGTGCGGAACGTTCGACTCGCCACCTTCTACGATGTCGGCGGAGTCTACGCGAATCAACAGATCGTACAAGATGTGGCCCACGCGGTCGGTGCCGGGTTGCGGATTGATATTGCGATCTTCAGCTTCATCGAGCGGGCCACGCTGCGCTTCGACGCCGCAAAAACACTCAACGCCAATACGCCCTGGCAATTCTGGTTCGGTGTCCAGAATGCCTTCTGACCCGAGTGTTAGCGCTGCCGTCGTTTTCGGCCGAGCAAGAGCGTGATTCCGATCGTGGCGCTCAATAGCGCGGTGGGTGCGGGCACAGGAACGGGCGGAAGGACTTCTTCTTGCAACACTGTCGTGGGGTCGGGCAACTCAAAGCCATCGCTGCCTTCCATATTGAAAAGCAACTCCGTACCTGAACCAAAGCTAATCGTGATCGTACCCGTCATTCCACTTCCGGGTAATACCGTCACCACTGCCAGGAGATCGTTTACGCCCGGAGTCGTGAAGACACCAGGCAGTGACGAGTCCGAGAAGGTAATGCTTGCGCTCGCTGTTCCCGCAATGACTCCGCCCGACGAAGTGAAGCCGGTAGTTGTGGGAAAAGGATACTGTGCTGCAACTGGAACGGCACTCAACGTGAGATCGGGGTCGAGCACTTCCGTGTCGAAGAGGATCTCGATGGTGTAGCCGGTAAAGTCCGGGAGGCCCGGCACCAGTACCTGGAAGCTGAACGCGGTACCTGGTGTGTAGGTGCTGGGAATATCCAGCACCTGGGGAAGCGTGTCGGCTTCAGCACGGGCTTGAAACCAGACAATGGTCAAGGCGAGCGCCAGCAACATCCTGTTCATCGAGGCAACTCCTGTCGCAGATCCCATTGCTCGTGCGCCGCAGCGCCGATTGCTCAGTGTCGCAGAATGCAGAATCATTCTACAAGTGAGAACTGGCAAAATCGGCACTACCGGCATTATTCTGGTTCGTCACCCAAGTCGGTGTGGGTTAACATAGCCGCACGCATCACAATCGGTTTCCCCGGGAGTATCCGATGCCCCGCACCGTGTGGCTACTCATCCTCGTGCTCATTGCTCTTGGTGCCATGCCTGCCCAATCCGAGGAGGCGGTTACCTTCAAGAGTTACTTGCCCAAGGTGGGCGATCAGCTTCGGGTCTCGCGCACGGAATCGGACAAGCAGACGATCAGTCAGGAGTTGGCCGGCCGTAAGCACGAGAAAACTGTGCTCCGGGTGCGCGTGATTGGCTACACCGACGAAGTGTTGGCAGTGGATGATACGAGCCCCAGCCGGCAACGCCGAGTTTATGCCAAGTATGAGATCACTCATGATGGGAAGGTCGAGAAGTTACCCGTCGCGGGCAAATCGGTCCTCATCGAACGGAAAGGCGAAGGTTACGAGTTCCGGGTCGAAAGAGGGGAGGTGATCCCGCCGGAAGTGCGCAGCGCTTTGGGGCGCGAGTGGAACCGCCCAGGTGTCTCGGCGACCGATCCCGAACTGCTCCCGAGCAAAGCCCTGAAGCCCGGCGAGACGTGGAAGCTCGATCTTAAAAAGCTGTTCCGCGACGCTCCCGAGGGGACGAACTTCGATGTGCCCGGAGCGACGGGCAGCGGCAAACTTGTCAAGCTGTACCAGGCTCGCGGAGCGACGCAGGCCGTGCTGGACTATTCTGTCAGCCTGCCGGCCAAGGTCGCACTGTCCGACGTGATTCCTGGGCTGACCGAGGGCAGCAAGATCACAATCGCCATCAATTGCGATGTCTGCGTGGATGGCACCGCTCCCAACACAAATTCCACAACCCGGATCATTTCCCGGATCGAAGCTCAGACCGCGGAAACGGGCACCACAAAATCCGTCAACGAGCAAGTCAACACACTCAAGATCGAGTTGATACCACCGAAGTAATCGCGTGGGAATTCTTCCGCAGGACACCTCCCAGATTCCGTGATTCCGTTCAGGAACTCGCATCTTCTGTTGACAGCAGGCCCACACCGGCTATACCCGCACGCTCTCGGAATGTCCGTCGACGGGGGAAACGACCGACGGGCGTTTACGGGAATACCCAGGTTCGTTGGATTGTCATCATGGCCGACGCGACCACTCCGGTGGCAGCGCACAAGGAAGCGATTCGTCGGTTCGCCGCGGCTCGCAGCTGGGAAACTTACCACACACCCAAGAACCTCACACTGGCGCTGGCCAGCGAGGTCGGCGAGTTGTGTGAGGTGTTCCGCTGGTTGACGCCTGAAGAATCGGTTGCAGCGGCCACTGATCCCGGTGTGCGTGAGGCCATCGCAGATGAGTTAGCCGACATTGCGAACATCGTGTTTCTGCTGAGTGTGCATACGGGGATCGATCTGAGCGATGCGATCGCGGCGAAGCTGAAGAAGAACGCAGTGAAGTACCCCGCGCCGAATCCGGCGGGGAATGGATAGTGGGGGCGTTCAGGTGGGGTCCTGAACGAGCAAGTACTTGGGAAGCATTGCAATCTCTGCAGTGGGGGGAATACCGTGCCTAGAAGACCGATTGTGCTTGCTGCTGTCGCACTTACGGCAGGCTTGGCTGTGCTCGGGACAGTCGCAGCACAGGTTCCCACCGGGAGCGGTGCTGCTCAACCCAAAGTGACACCTGCGGGGAATGCTCCGGCAACGCCCACGGTTCGCCCGTATTCCGACTGGACACCGACGGCTCCACCACCGGGCTACACGCCCACTCAACCCGGCAGCACCGGGGTGCGGACCGGCGGCTACTTGCCACCACCAGCCGGTTACACGCCTCAACAGTCGGCCGGTTCGAAGCCACGCTTGACCACTCCGGTGATGGCAGGCTCAGAAGGCGTTCGCCCGGCAAGCCTCGAAATACCCGCACCAAATATGGACGGTCCGGGTGCGATCGGCGCACCGGGGCTGATTCGGCCACCCAGTGTTTCCCGTGATCCCGAGCCCGAGGTGAACAAGTTTTCGCCTCTCGTTGTTCCGGAACCGAACACGATTCCGAACACGCTCCCCATGGGTACGGGAACCACGCCACCCCTGTTCCCGAATGCGGAACCTGGGGTATCGGCCGGCCCGCGCGCTCCGGGCTTGAGTCCGGTTCCCGGAGCGGAAGCCCCGAGCATTCCCGTGGCCCCCGTTCTCCCTCCGCCAGCACTGGCAGCCATTCCGGGTGGAGCGTCGGGAGTGACGCCCATTCAGCCGGAATCGACTCCCAGCACCGGCGCGAACCCCGCTGCTGGCTTGATGGGGAACGCATTACCAAGCAAGATCAGTCAATGCGTGACCCTGGAAACGGTGTGTCCCGAGTCGGTCGTGTTCGGGCAAGAGTTTCGCTACGACCTGATCATTCGCAATCAGGGCTCCAGTGCGGCCAGCGGCATCCGCGTCGAAGACGAATTGCCCGCCGGGACCAAGTACATTTCCAGTGATCCGCCCGCTGAGATCAACGGCGAACGGCTGACCTGGGCCATCGGCAGCCTCGACGCGGGTGCAGAAAAGCGATTGAGCGTACATGTGAAGCCTACGACCGAAGGCGAGATTCGCAGCCGGGCGACTGTGACGAGTTCGGCATCCGCCGATGCCCGAACCCGCGTGACACGCCCACGAGTTGCCGTGTCGGTGGTTGGCAGTGAACTCTGCCGAGCCGGCGAAGAGACCGTCTTCCAGATTAAACTCGCCAATAGCGGCACGGGGCCGGCTCAGCGGATGGTGTTGCAGGCTCACCTCTCGGAAGGCTTGCTTCACCCACAAGGTTTGAAGATCGAGGCGGAACTCGCCAATCTTCCGGCCGGCGAAACCAAAACGATCCCGCTGAAGGTCATTGCGGGGAAGGCGGGCTTGCAATGGTGCCAGATCACCGTGGCCGTCGAAGGTGCTTCAGATGCAACGGCCAAGGCTTCGGTGAACGTGGTCGAGCCGTTGCTGCAGATCACTCAGACGGGGCCAGGCAGGTGCCTGGTCCGGGCAGAGCCGACGTACGAAATCGCGCTCTCGAACCCTGGGACGGCTTCCACCGATCCAATCACGCTGTATGCCGTGTTGCCCGAAGGGTTCGACTTTGTCGATGCCTCCGAAAGTGGCTCGTTCAACGCGACCAATCGTGCGGTGATCTGGAAGCTGTCGGGGCTGGCCGCCGGTGGTAACAAATCGTTCAGCCTGAAGCTCCGAGCCACGACGGCAGGAGATGGCTTGCTCCGAACCATGGCTCAGGCTATTCCCGAACAACCCACGGGTGCTGTGGGTGCGGGTGGCATCCCGGCGAAACCGAACGGTCGGCCCCTGGAAGCCAAGACCGAGACCACCATTCGGGCGGAAGGCGTGGCTGCGGTGCGGTTCCAGTTGATCGATCTCGACGACCCAGTCGAGGTGGGCAAAGAAGCGGTGTACGAGATCCGTGTGGCCAACCAGGGCACCGGGCCTTGCACCAACGTGCAACTGGTGGCAGCTCTGGCAGAAGGAGCTGTGTTCACGGGCTCCAGTGGCCCCACGCAAGTGAAGGCACAGGGGCAGCACCTGATGTTCGAAGCGATCCCGACGATTCCTGTCAAGGGTGAGGTCGTGTTTCGCGTCAAGGTGCGAGGTGGTTTGGCGGGGGATGTGCGATTCCGGGTCCAGCTCACCAGCGATCAGGTTCGCACTCCGGTGATCAAGGAAGAAAGCACCCGCTTCTACAAGGAGTGAGGCGGGGGCTGGGTTGACGATCAGAGCAGTTGGTGATGGTTGTCCCACAGCGATTGCGGGGGCAGTCGGTGTGGGGTTGAGGGGGTTGGGGAGCATTGCTACATTCCGGCGACTTCAAGGCCCTGGCACACGAGCCGAGCCGTGTGTTCCAGGCCTGGGGGAAGGAGTCCGTTCATGAGCACGGGACGTGCGCGACAGAAAGACCAGGCGACCACGGGCGTTCACATCCGTTGGATGATCCGACGAGACATGCCCGAAGTCATGAAGATCGAACGAGGCAGCTTCGAGTATGCCTGGACCGAGGATGACTTCCTCCGCTGTCTGCGGCAACGAAACTGCATCGGTATGGTGGCCGAGCAGGGCGAGACCGTGGCGGGGTTCATGATCTATGAACTGCACAAAACCCGCCTGCACGTTCTCAACTTTGCCGTGAACATCAATCTCCGCCGGGCGGGAATTGGTAGCCAGATGATCGGCAAGCTGATCTACAAGCTGACGTCGCACCGTCGGCACAAGATTTCCTTGGCCGTTCGGGAGCGAAACATTCCCGCTCAGTTGTTCTTCCGCACCCAGGGGTTCCAGGCCACACGGCTGCTGCGGAATTACTACGAGGATAGCGGCGAAGACGCTTACCAGATGGAAGTGCGATCCCCATCCGAAGAGCTGCTCGCGGGGGGCGACGGCGAACCGGTGAACCGGATTGCACAGTACGAAGAAAACTAAATCGGTCATCGCCCACCTCGTTTTCGAAGTGGGCTTTTCTTGGAACACAGGGCAGGGGGGCGGCCCATGAGTCGTGGTATGCGCAAGAACTGGTGGCGAGCAGCGGTTGTCGGAGTTGTTGGCAGTGGGGCGATCATTGGCGGGTGGAGTGCTTTTGCACGGCAGCCCGAGGAGCGACCGCTGTTGCCGCAGCCTCCGGTCGTGCCTTCGGATGACGGA
>JBGTAO010000091.1:0-3095 GCA_041749835.1 Gemmata sp.
GATGTACGGCGCGCGGCCAGCCAAGAGTGCGTACAGTGTCGCGCCGAGCGCGTACACGTCGCTCGCCGGGCCGACGCGGTCCGTCTGTCCAGCTGCTTGCTCCGGGGCCATGTAAGCCGGCGACCCCTTCACCTGTCCGTACACGGAACCGCCACCGGGTGCCATCTGCAGTTCCACCGGCGCGTACCCGATATCCACCGTCTCGTCCGGGTCGGGTAGGTCGATCCGCTTCGCTAGCCCCCAGTCCACCACCAACGTCTCTCCGTAGGGGCCGAGCATGACGTTGGCCGGCTTCAAGTCCCTGTGGATAACCCCGCGAGCGTGGGCGTAGGCAACGGTCTGACAGACGGAGACGAACGCCCGCAACAGGCGGGCGAATTCGACCGGTCGGACCGGGCCGGTCGCGGGTAAGGTGTGAAACTTTTCGATCGCGGTACCGAAATTGGTGCCGTGAATGAACCGCAAAGCATAGTACGGCCGGCCCGCCGGGTCGTGTCCGGCTCCGTACACTGGGGCCACACCGGGGTGTTCCAACTTGCCGGTGATCTCGGCTTCCTGGAGGAACCGCTGGCGAGCGCGCGGTTCGAGGCCGGGCAGCTGCTTCATCCACTTGAGCGCCACCACCCGCTTCAACTCTGCGTCCTCCGCGAGGTAGACGACGCCAAGTCCGCCCTCGTCGTGGAAAGCGATGGGGGCAAACCGGCCGGCGTCAATCACTTCTACTTCGGGGCCTACGGCTGCAGCCGTGCCGTTCAGGACGGGGTCCACGCGACCGAGTTGCTGGAGCAGTTTGGTGAACGGGGCGAGCAGGGTCGGTGTATCTTGGCAGAGCGACTGCGGGGTGAGCGGTCGGCCGATGGCCTTGGCGTCATCCCAGAGCGCGAGCAGGTTTGCGAGTTGGTCGTCGCGGTCTGTCATGTCTGTCATGTCTGTCATGGCGGCACGCGGGGTATGGGGTGGATGAGGAAACCCCTCTCCCACAAGGGAGAGAGGGCATCTGCGTGTCACTTCTTGGTTGCCGTCTCCGTCGCTCCCCACTTCTTGGCGTCCCAGTGGTTCTGCGTGTCCACCACCCGAGTGGCCAGCATCTCGATATGGCGTTTCAGGGCAACCGGAGTCAGGTCCGTGTTGTCGGTGAACCGCGACAGCCACAGTTGCTTCGATTTCGGGTTCACGCGGAACTGATTCTTCCCACCGGTGTCGTTCAGTTCCAGCAGTTTCAGCAACCGCTCGGCATCGCCCCACTTTTTGTCCGTCAGGTCGGCTAAGTTGACAAAAAAGTACACCGTGCTCTTGTCTCCACTCAGTTTGACCGTCATCGGGATGTCGATGGGGAAATCGCGCCGCGTTACTTTCACTGTGATGCACTTGACCGTGTCGGTCTCCTTCGGCTTCACCATGATCTCGTAACCCATGTTCTCCAGTATCGTGAACAACTCGTCGTCGCTCAACGCCCTGCTGGCCGGTTTGGGGTCGTCAGCGTGGGCACCGGTGAACCCGAACGCCACCACCGCCACTGCCATCGCGAGGATGAACTTTCTCATGCGCCGGCTCCTGTTGCGACCTCCTGATTTGATCCTTGCGTCGTCGGGAGGAGGTCTTTTGCCCTCTGACCCCCTGCTCAGCGATGAATCCACCAACCGGGGGGCAGGGAAAATGGAAAAATGTCACTGTTCCGCAGGGTCGTCGGCACCGGTATCGGGTGCAAGAGTGGTCGGGCCGACCGCGGTCCCAGGGATCAACGCCCGGACACGCGAGCTTCCCGAGGCATCTTTACTGGCCAGCTTGCGTTTCATGCTGAGCGCCGATTACCCATTTCCGGCAGCGGTGCCCGTGGCTAGGCTGCGTGGTGGGCGTGTTCACGGAAGGCACGCCAGTTGCTCATCGGAATCCCGTCCCGTTTATCACCACACTGGAGTTCCCAATGTTGAATCGTCGTGACTGGATCAAGGCTGCTTCAGTTTCGCCTGCCATGCTTGCCGTGTTCTCGCTTCCACTGACTGCGGCACCTAATGCTGATGAATTGAAGGCGGTCACCGATCGGGCGATCAAGTTCCTCAGTGGTACCCAGAAGGCCGATGGCAACTTCGCTGATCCGCGTGCGGGTGAACCGGGCCTGACGGCTCTGACCGTGGCAGCACTCCTGCGCAGTGGTGTTGCTCCGGACAACCCCACGGTGGCCAAGGCGATCAAGTATCTGGAAAGCAATATCCAGAAGGATGGCGGGGTGTATCAACGTGGCCTGGGGAACTACATGACGTGCCTGGCTATGATGGCGTTCCAGGAACTGAATACCAATGGCAAATACGACAAGGTGATTGCGAATGCCACGAAGTATGTGCGTGGTATTCAAGACGATTCCGACCCGAAGGAACTGAAGCACGGCGGTGTCGGCTACGATGCCAAGAGCCGTCCCGATCTCTCGAATACGCAGTTCATGGTCGAGGCGCTGCTCGCCGCGGGTGTCAGCAAAGATGACCCGGCGATCAAGAAAGCGCTGGTGTTCATCAGCCGCAGCCAGAACCTGAAGAGCGAATTCAACGATCAACCGTTCGCCACCAAGGCCAGCGACGATGACCAGGGCGGCTTCGTCTACAACCCGCTCGACCAAGGCAACGAGAAGAGCGACAAACGCACGGCGGCCGGTGGGCTTCGCAGCGAAGGGGGCATGACCTACGCGGGGCTCAAGAGCTTCCTTTACGCAGGTGTGGGCAAGGACGATCCGCGCGTGAAGGCGGCGGTGAACTGGATCAAGAAGAACTACACCGTGACCGAGAACCCCGGCATGGGGCAGGCCGGCCTCTACTACTACTACCACACCTTCGCCAAGGCCATGGACGCGCTCGGCGAAGATCCCTTTGTCGATGCCAAGGGAACCCAGCACGACTGGCGGCAGGAACTGTTCGATCAACTCAAGAAGAACCAGGCCGCCGACGGAAGCTGGAGCAACAAGAATGGTGCGTTCCTGGAGAACGTCCCGGAACTGGCCACCGCGTTCGCGCTGTTAGCTCTGAGCTACACCAAGAAGAAGTAGGCGTACCCGCAAGCGCGATACGTTCGCGGTGGGTCGCCAATTGTTCTGGTTGTGCGGGCTG
>JBGTAO010000092.1:0-7949 GCA_041749835.1 Gemmata sp.
GCAGAGGCCGGAGCCGTCGTAGTCGCTGGGCGCTTCGACGTACTGAGCACCGACGAGCGATCTGTCTTTGGCGAGCGGGGGGCGTGAGCCCCCCGGTGCTTCACCGGCCGAACTTGCTATTGATGCTGTTGGGTTGCTCACCGGTGCTTCACCGGTCGAACTTGCTATTGATGCTGTTGGGTCGCTTACCGGTGTAGCTGGTGGACCGGGGGGCTCACGCCCCCCGCTCGCCAAAGACAGATCGCTCGCCAAAGACAGATCGCTCGCCAAAGACAGATCGCTCGCCAAGATCAATACCTTCAACGGGTTTCGTTGTTTTGCCACATACTGGACTGCGGCGTTGACGGCCTGCTGATTGGGGAGCTTCCGCCTCGATCCGCTTTCGGTCCACCAGGTACCCGAAGCAGGTCGAACCCACTGCACGTTCAGTGTGCGGCTTCCGTAGCCTTTGAAGTCACGGAGTAGCGTTTCCGGATTGGGATCACCTGGCACCCCGACAACAATGTGGACGTGATTGGCCATCACAGCGACCGCCAGAAGCTCCCAGCCACGGAACGCGGCCGTCTGCTGGAACTGTGCGACCAATGCCGCAGCCTGTTTCGCCGTCAGCCAGGCCGGGGAGCACTTGAGCGACTCCTGCGCGAACTGGCGTAGCCCAGGAACATCCGCGGCGTACTCCGTGCGGGGTTGGCTCAAACGATACTTCTCGTGCTCCTCGTCTCGCAGATCGGTCACAAAGCCACGAGCGTCGCCGGGCAGCCACGTTCCGTAAGTCGTCCAGGTGAGTAACCAGTAGCGATTCATGTTGCAACTTCCACTGCGCGATTCGTGTGCTCAGACCGGGGATTCCCGCACCTACTCACCGGGCTTCTCTTGAAGCAACCTCAAGACCGATAACGCAGGTGCCACGGCTACCTGTCCCAGGCCACAGATCGACGTGAGGGCCATCGTTTCCGCCAACTCCGGTAGCACATCCAGCGTGGTGCTGGGTGCCGTTCCCGCGAGCACACCGTCGAGGAGTGCCACGGCTTTCTCCGAGCCCACCCGACACGGCACACACTTGCCACACGATTCATTCCGGAAGAACCGCGTGACATTGGTTGCCAGGCCCAGCAAATCCGTGCCCTCCGCGACCACGACGACCGCACCGGAGCCCAGCATCGAGCCCACCTTGGGCAACTCGGTGAAATCGAGTTTCACATCAACCTTGTCGGCCGGGAGGAAGTTGGAGGACGCCCCGCCTGGCGCGAACGCCAGGAGCTTTTGGCCGTCCTTCATGCCACCTGCCAGTTCGATCAATTCGCGGACCGTGGTGCCGAGTGGAATCTCGTACACCCCCGGTCGAGCCACGTGCCCCGAGACGGCTATGAACTTCAACCCCGCGCAACCCGCTTTCCCCTGTGTCTTCCACCACTCGGCACCCTTCATCAAGATGCCCGGAATGTGGGCGAATGTCTCCACGTTGTTGATCAGCGTGGGCTGCCCGTATAGGCCCGCAACCCCAGGGAATGGCGGCTTGTTCCGTGGTTCACCACGCTTGTCTTCGAGCGCTTCGAGCAACGCGGTTTCTTCGCCCAGAATGTAGCCACCGGGAGAGACGAAGATCTCGATATCAAGGGCATCGCCCAGAAGACCCACGGAGCGGGCGTGCTCGATGGCGATTTGCAAGCGTTGCCGTTCCACTTCGTACTCGTGCCGGAGATAGATGATGCACCGTTGCACGCCGAGCGGGGCCGCGGCAAGCATCATTCCTTCCAGCACCAGATGCGGAAGATCGGCAAGTATCTTGGCATCCTTGAACGTGCCCGGCTCGCTTTCGTCGGCATTGCAGATCACATACTTGGGAAAGCGCGGTTGCTGCTTCACAAGTGCCCATTTGGTCCCCGCGGGGAAGCCGGCACCACCCATACCGCGAATCCCCGACGCCTTCAGTTCGGTCAACGCCCACGCTTCCGCCTCGGCCTGGGGCAGACCCAGGAACTTGCGGATCGCTCCGTAGCGCGATTCGGGTGTGGGATAGGGATCGATCGCCCACCGAACGGGTGGTGGTTGATCGAAGTGCGGCACCGTCTCGGGGTGTGCGACCCACTGCTTGACCTGCTCGAAGTCGGCGAGCGGAATCGGTTGGTGATTGAGCATCCCCACGGGGGCACGGTCGCAGCGCCCAATGCACGACACGTCCCGAACCTCGATGCCATCCCCGGCCAGTTCGTGGAGTTGCTTCGAGCACGCTTCGGCATTGTGCAGGTAGCACGACATATCGCGGCAAACGGTGAGTTCAACTCGTGGCGGCGGGGTTGTGCGGAAGGAAGGGTAGAACGAGACGAGTTGCTGCAAACGGTGCAGAGGCACGTTGGCATGCTGAGCCAGTTCACGAAGTGTGTCGGCGCTCAGGTAGCCAAGCCGCTGCTGGGCGGCGTTCAACAAGCCAATCAATCGCATGGGGCGGTACCCTCAAGGAGTCCGCCCCATGATAATCGCTAATGGGCTGAACGTCGCGGTTAAACAGGCGGTGCAGCCCCTTCGCGGGCGGCATCCTGAATGTGTTTAGGCACCCGCACCGGCACCACATCCCACGAAAGCCCCACCACCTGCAGCAGTCGCACGAAGGAGTACGTGAGATCGACTTCCCACCACTTGTGACCCTGCGAACAGGCCCGCGGGGTCGCGTGGTGATTGTTGTGCCAGCCTTCGCCATTGGTCAGGAGGGCCACGACCACATTATTCCGGCTGCGGTCGAGTGTTTCGTAGTTCCGGTAGCCCCAGCGGTGCGATGCCGAATTCACCAGCCACGTGATATGCCACACATACACGGTGCGAACGAGTACAGCCCACACGAACACTTGTGTGCCGATTTGAATCGCTCGTTCGGTGGTATCGGCGATCAGGAAGCCGAGCCCGAAGCCGATGCCTGCGATGAGCAGCGCATGGAGGGCATAAACGAGTAACCACTTGTTGCCGCGATGCAACCAGCGCAGGAATGGATCGGTCATCAAATCGGGAACATACTTCTCGAAGGTGCTCAGCGAGCGTTGCCGGGGGTCAACCGTGTAAATCCATTCCATGTGCCCCCAGAAGAAGCTCTCACGGGGGCTGTGCGGATCGCCCTCTTCGTCACTGTGTTGATGATGCATGCGGTGCACACACACCCACCACATCGGCGAACCTTCCAGGCTACACACTCCGCAGAGCACCCACAGCCGTTCCAGCATCGTCGGGAACGCTGCCGCCTTGTGCGTCAGCATGCGGTGGTAGCCGAGGTTGATCCCCAGCGAGCCAAAGATAAAATTCCCGATCAGGATCAGCGGAATTCCCCACCACGCAAACACATACGGCAAGAACGCCGAGAGTGCGAGGATGTGGATCACCACGATGGTTACCAGGAACCACACCACCAGACGTGGCCGGTAGCGGGTTTGGGAAAGCGTGACGGTGGGGGAAATGGTACTCACAATTCGCCCTGGCAGTGTTGCGATTTACTCTTCACCCAGACAGAATAGCCAGACTCGCGGTATGTGTCAGCGCCAACTCGACAAGCGAACTGTCCGGAGCAACTCATGGCCCACTCGTCGATGGAACTGATGATCTGCTGTGCCGCCCGCGAGTTGGAGGACGGCAAGACTGTCGCTGTTGGCACCGGATTACCGTGTGCAGCGGCCATGCTCGCCCAGCGCACCCATGCTCCCAATCTCGTGGTGCTCTTCGAGGCCGGAGGTGTTGCCCCACAACTGCCCACCATGCCCGTGAGCGTCGGCGATAGCACCACGTTCCACCGGGCGGTACTCGCCACATCCATGGTCGATGTCATGCAGTTCTGTCAACGCGGCATGGTCGATTACACGTTTCTGAGCGGTGCGCAGATCGATCCGTATGGCAACCTGAACTCCACATTCATCGGAGGAACTCACGAGAGGCCGCGCGTGCGGCTACCGGGCAGCGGTGGTGCCAACGACCTGGCGAGCTTCTGCTGGCGCACGCTGATCGTGATGAAGCACGATGCCAAGAAGTTCGCCGAGAAGCTCGATTTCCTCACGACTCCGGGCTACCTCAGCGGGCCCGGAGCACGGGAAGCGGCCGGATTGCCCACCGGCACGGGGCCGCACCGCGTGATCACCGATCTGTGCATCCTGGACTTTGCGCCGGAGACCAAGCGAATGCGCGTGTTGAGCCTCCACCCCAGGAAAACCTGGGAAGAGGTGCAAGCCGCCACCGGCTTCGAACTGCACGCACACGAACCGCTCGGCACCACGGCGGAGCCCACCGAGCACGAGTTGCACATACTGCGCACGGAAGTCGACCCGGGGCGGTACATCCTGGGCAAGGCCGGTTGATCCCGCTCACCGGGTCTGGGTTGTCACCGACACATTCGCGATCACTTCAACTGATTCCAAAGGAACGTGTAGGCCAGCGCCCACATAAACGCCGCCTGTTTGTTATCCGCGGCCCCGCCATGCCCGCCTTCGATGTTCTCGTAGTAGAGCACATCGTGACCCAATTCTTTCATGCGGGCCACCATCTTGCGGGCGTGGCCCGGGTGAACCCGGTCGTCGCGGGTGGAAGTGGTGAACAAGGTTCGCGGGTACTTCGCGTCTTTCTTCACATTGTGATAGGGCGAGAACGTCTTGATGAACTCCCACTCGGACGTTTGATCCGGGTCGCCGTACTCCGCGGCCCAACTCGCACCCGCAAGCAGCTTGGTATAGCGCTGCATATCGAGCAACGGCACCTGACAAACCACCGCCCCAAAGAGATGCGGGTACAGCGTGATCATGTTCCCCATGAGCAGGCCACCGTTGCTACCCCCCTGCGTGCCGAGGTGCTTCGGCGCGGTCACCTTCCGTTTGATGAGATCCTCGGCCACGGCGGCAAAGTCTTCGTAAGCGCGATGACGGTTCGCCTTGAGTGCCGCCTGGTGCCACTTGGGGCCAAACTCGCCGCCGCCCCGAATGTTCGCCACCACATACACGCCGCCCTTTTCCAGCCACGACGCGCCCACTCCACCGCTGTAGCTAGGTGTCAGGGAAATCTCGAAGCCACCGTATCCGTACAGTAGCGTGGGGTTCTTGCCATCGAGTGGTAGATCAGCCTTGGAGACCTGGAAGTACGGAATCTTGGTGGCGTCCTTCGAGGTCGCTTCATGCTGGGTGACCACCAAGCCCCTGGTGTCGAAGAACGACGGCGCTTGCTTGAGCTTTGCCGCTTCACCTTTGCCTAGGGTGCCCATCGAAAGAGTCGCGGGAGTCAGATAGCCGCTGACGGTCAAGAAGTAGTCGTCGGAATCCTCGGGATCGACGGCACTGGCGCTGGCAGTCGTGAATGGCGGAAGCCCCGGGAGTTCCGCACGCTTCCAGGTACCCGCCTGCGGTGTGAGCACAGTGATGCGACTGCGGACGTTATCGAGTTCGTTCACGATGATGTGATTGCGCGTCGGCGAGTACGAAGCCAGCGACTTGCGATCGGTTGGTTCGAACAGCACATCGAATTTCCGTTCGCCTTTGAGGTACGCATCGTAGTTCCCGGCGAGCAGCGCTCCGGCGGGGTAGGTCTTGCTATCCACGGTCCAGGCACTGCGGAGGCGGATCAGGAGCCATTCGCGGTGCGCTCCCGCTTCGGCGTCGGCGGGCTTTTCGATTTTGATGAGCTTGCCATCGCGGAGTTGGAACAACTCGGTTTCGTAGAAGTTCACCGCCCGGTACACGAAATCGCGTTCGAAGCCCGGTGTCGCGTCGTGCATGGCACCAACGGCAACATCTTCCGGCTTGCCTTCGAAGACCGTTTTTGCGTCGGCCAGCTTGGTACCACGTTTCCATTCCTTCACGACACGGGGATAACCCGAGTTCGTGAGTGAGCCTGCGCCGAAATCGGTGCCCACGAAGATGCTATCGGCACCGCGCCAGGCGACATCGCTCTTGGCCTCGGGCAGCGTGTAGCCTTCCTTCAGGAATGTCTTGGATTTGGGGTCAAACTCGCGGACCACCACGGCGTCGGCTCCACCGCGAGAAAGCGAGACCAGCACCCGATCGTTGGTAGGCTCCAGCCAGGCAGCCCCGGCCCACACCCAGTTTTCTTTCTCGGCTTCAGCCAGCACATCCAGATCCAGGACAGTTTCCCACTTCGGCTCCGGCTTGCAGTACTCCTCCAGCGTGGTGCGTCGCCACAGGCCGCGCTTGTTCTTTTCGTCACGCCAGAAGTTGTAGTACTGGTCGCCGTGCTTCGCCACGAACGGGATCTTCTCCTTGGAGTCCAGGATCTTGAGGAGCCGTTCCTCGACCGCCTTGAACTCGGGGTTCTTGGTCATCTCGGCCGTGGAAATGGCGTTCTGGTCCTTCACCCACTTGAGCGCTTTCTCCCCGGTCACCTCTTCGAGCCACAGGTTCGGGTCCTTCTCGTCGGCCGCCGCAACCGGCAGTGCGACAACCAGGGCCAACACCAAAGCGAGCCAGCAAGCCATGTGAAATCCTCCTGTGGACGAAGCCATGAAGCGACTGTTGGCAAAGTAATCCGCTGTGTAGCGGGCAACAAGGCGCACACCTGGCTATCATGGTATTGGGTTCCCGATTTCCTGGAGGAGGTGCAACGTGCGAGCTGCAATCGTATTGAGCTTGGGCCTACTAGCCGGGTGTACACTCGGCGAGGCCTCCAAGCCCGATGTTCCCATGGTCACCGATGGGCCAAATCAAGTTGTGATCAAAGTTCCTGGGATGACGTGAGCTGGATGCCCGGCGAAAGTGTCTCAGGCACTCGCCACTCTACCGTGGGTAGAGTCCAATTCGATCAACGCCGATCGCGGGACCACACAAGTCAAGTTCACGATCAAATCGCGAGAACAGTTTGATCTGGAAGCGGTCAAAACTGTTGTCAGCAAAGCGGGCTACGACGGGACACGACTCCTGACCGGACCCACTGAGCAGTGACCGCGAATCGCCGGGGTGATACACTTGAATGACGCGATTTCACCCCGGCTTGCTGGAACAGGCCAGCCGTTCACAACTCGGACACACCTCCCATGCCGAGCTTCGTTCGCCCCACGCCGATCACCGATTCCCTGTACGAGTACGTGCTGAAGGTGGGGTTCCGCGAACCCGATGCCCTGCTCCAGCTGCGTGAAGAAACGGGCCGGCTGGCAGAAGGGGAATGGCAAATCGCCCCGGAACAGGGGCCATTCTTGGCACTGTTGGTGCAGCTGATGGGAGCACGCAACTGTCTGGAGATCGGCACGTTCACCGGTTACTCGGCTGCGTGGGTGGCCAGCGTACTGCCCGCTGCCGGCACCATCATCTGCTGTGAAGTCAACGAAGCCTACGCTGCCATCGCACGCAAGCACTGGGCCGCCGCAGGGCTAGCCGAGAAGATTGATCTCCGCATGGGGCCAGCGCTCGACACCCTGGGCACACTCCGCGGCACCACCTTCGATTACGCCTTCATCGATGCCGACAAGGCCAACTACGACGCCTACTATGAGGCTTGCCTGGAGCTCGTCCGCCCGGGTGGCGTGATCGCCATCGATAACACCTTATGGGATGGCAAAGTTGCAGATGAAGCGGTGACGGATGCGGACACGGTGGCCATCCGCGCACTGAACCAAAAGATCCACAGCGACAGCCGCGTTTCGCTCAGCTTTCTGCCCTTCGCCGATGGGCTCACACTGGTGCGAAAAGCGTGAGCCCAAAGCATTGCGAATGGGCTCTCCCCCTGGGACCGCGGTCGTCCCGACCGCTCTTGTGACTGCCACCGGGAAGCTCACGCATCCCGCTCGCCAAGACCGCTCGTATGACTGCTACCGGGAACGACTACGCCGCGTTCCAACCCGCTCTAGTGGTCTATTGCAGCTCAATCGTAGGGTAGAGTTTCTTAAGCTTCACGCGGGCGTTGGCGGTGGTGAACTGCCAATCGACTTTGACGACCGCCGCGTTCCGAGTCTTTTCCCACGCAGCGACTTCTTTCTTCAA
>JBGTAO010000093.1:0-3150 GCA_041749835.1 Gemmata sp.
GCGTCGAGCGATTGCCAGGGGCGTAGAACGGGTAAGAGCTTGATGAGGTTCCAGCTCAGCAACTTCCGCCAGCTCTGAAACGGGCTCTCCAGCGTGGTGCGGAATTGTTCGAGTTTTGTGCGGTTCTCGCTGAGGAATCGCTCCACGTTTGCAGCATCACTCGGGCTGATCTTGGCAACCTCAGCACGAAGTTGTTCCACGTTTGGCGTGCAATCGAGCGCGCCGCCACTTCCGAAGGCGATGCGGTATTGCGGATCGAGGCGAACCATGGGGATCTCGGAATGCAGATCACGACCGATCAGCTTGAAGATGCGTTCCAGCACCCGCGGGTAGAGAAAGAAGGTGGGTCCGAGATCAAACCGAAAGCCATCCTCTTCGATCGCCGAACAGCGCCCGCCCACACGACTTAAGCGTTCAATCACCTGAACCCGCAAACCTGCTTTGGCCAGGATCATCGCGGCTGCGAGCCCACCGGGGCCGGCACCAACAATGAGCACCGTACTGGGGCTTCGATTGGTAGATGGTGATTCTGGGTGGGGAGCGGTTGGGGCAGGAGCCAGCGAGATCATGAGCGAGTCCGGAAACTTCGATGGTACGCCCATCACAGCGGGTTAAGCTACACTCTACATGATCTTAGGCGAGAACCACTCTTGAAATCCACATCGCTCTCAAGCATCACAGTATTCGTAAGACCTTGTCGTGAGGAATTGGCCCGCATGCAGCCGAACTGACCTCGCACCAGACTGTGAACGTTAAGATGGAAACGAGAATGACGCCGCACGAATTGTCTGCTTGTGCCGCACGATTACCCCGCGTTGAGTTGGCACACCTCCCGACACCTTTGGAAGAGGCCAAGCGGTTTTCGTCGCTATTGGGCGGTGGAGTGCGAGTGTTCATCAAACGCGATGATTGTACCGGGCTCTTGCTGGGAGGAAACAAGGCGAGGCACAACGAATTCCTGCTGGGGGATGCACTCCACGACGGAGCCGATCTGGTTGTCTGGGGTGCCGGAGTTCAGTCGAACAACTGTCGCCAGACCGCGGCCGGATGTGCCAAGCTGGGCCTGGAGTGCCGCCTCTACCTCAGCAAAGTGGGCTACAGTACGCGACCTCAGGGCAACTTGTTATTGGATTATCTTGTGGGTGCTCATGTCGAGTTTACCGACGCCAGACTCGGGCCGGAATTGGATCGCTTTCTTGCGGAACGAGCTGAGGAGTTTCGGCAACAAGGGCGGAAGCCCTATGTGTGGGACCGTTGCCGTGTTGTTCCGCTCGCCGCGGTCAGTTATGCCGTTTGTATGGCGGAGATCGCTCAGCAACTTGCCGAACGTGGGCTCGCTGCCAATGCGTTCTACGTTTCTTCATCGGGAAGTACCGGGGCAGGGGTCGTGCTTGGTAAGAAGCTGCTAGCGTTGCAAGGCTCGGTCCGGCTGATTTGCCCCATGCTCTGGCCCTGGAATATTCCCACGGCGCTCGCTCAGGACGCCACGCGGGCTGCCGAATTCCTGGGACTACCCCATCAGGTGTTACCGGACGAAGTGGACGCCGACGAGAGTTACTTGGGGCCGGGTTATGCCAAGCATTCCGATGCCGGTCGGGAAGCACTGGCGCTGTTGGCGACAACTGAAGCCATCCTTCTGGATCACGTCTACACTGCCAAGGCCATGGCTGCATTAATTGCCGATGTTCGTGAACGACGTTACTCACCCGGAAGCGTGATCGTATTCATCCATACGGGCGGTATTCCTGCGATCTTCGCTGATACCGAACAGTTTTTCTCGGAAGAACCGATCGGCTCACCGTCGAGTACTCGACTCCCGCCACGCTGATCGTGCAGGATAGCACGATCCTCCATCTGATTGGCGATTCCCGTCCCCACTGTTGCACACCGGGTTGTTCCATGAAATCACGCTTGCAAGTCGAACAACTCGAAACACGTGAGCATTTGGCGACCTCTTTGCTGAGTACCCAGTATTACCTTTCTCAGATGCTGGTGTGCTTGAAATGTCGCGGTTGATCGTGGCACGTGGGCAGCAGATGGGCCGGCGTCTCGATACGTTCATTCGACTCGGGGATAGCAATTCATCCGAGTACGGGATCTTTGGCAGCACGGTCCAACCCTTTCTGAACCCGCTGGGGAGTGGTTCCTATAACCCGAATTTCAGTGGCCTGGCGACGAATTACTCAAACCTCCTGGATAGTTGGGAGACTTATCGAGCTCCGAACAGTGCCGGGAAGAACTCGTTTTCATGGATCGGGCAGGGTGCTTCGGGCGGCTGGGGCACCATCAATGTGCTCAATGGCATGAGCCACGATATCGCGGTGGCGAATCCTGGTTTAGCGTTCATCATGATTGGCACCAACGAAATCTATCGGTTCAACGATACCGAAGGGTATCGGCAGCGCCTCGACCAGATTGTTCACACGTTGGTCGATCAAGGCATCCTTCCCGTGCTCAGCACCATCCCACCGTACACCTTTGCCGATGGAGCGTACCAGTATCGGGTTCGCGAGATCAATCGGGTCATCGTGGCGATTGCGGATCACTACCGCGTTCCGCTCTGGAATTTCTGGAAGTCGGCAACGCAACTCCCGAACCAAGGGATTGTGCAAGACGCGGATCGGATTCACTTCAACATGTCCGGAAACGGTGGTGGTAGCTTCTGGTCTCAAGATTTGCTGTATGCGCAGAATCTCAGGAACCTTCAGGCACTGAAAATTCTGGATTGGTTCCAGGACACCGTACTTCCCGGGGAACCGATCTACATTGCTCCACGGGATGGTTGGCAAACGATGGAAGCATCGACCGCGTACTACTCTGTGGGGCGTGATCGGGGTATTTCACCGACGGTTGATGTCTACAATGCCGTTACAGGCAAGCTGGTGAATCGATTCCTGGCCTTCCGCACAACCTTCGGCGGTGGCGTGCGTGTTGCTACCGGAGATGTGGATGGCGATGGTCGCCCCGATATCGTGGTGGCAACTGGTGCCGGGATAACAGCCACTGTTAAGGCAGTAGCGGGAAGATGATCTACCGGTGTCCTCGTGGTTCGGTTACAACGTGTGCCTCACGGAGGAGGCGGTCATGGCGGAACTCACGGCCGAGACGCGGCGGGACATTTTGTTGGCGGCGACACTCCTGACCGGGTAC
>JBGTAO010000094.1:0-5828 GCA_041749835.1 Gemmata sp.
TTGAACGGGTCACGAAATGGCGGGCAAAACAACACCGTTCCGGGTGGACCGGTCTGATGGTGGTTGTAAACAATTTGAGGAAGCCATTCGTGATACATGACCCGATTCATGTTCCGCGTTTCCGCCTGTGTGTTGGCGTAGAAATCACGGTTGTTGTCGTGCCCGATGTACTTCTGATAGAGCCGGGGTAACCCGGTGAGCGATCGCTTCTTGGGGTCGCGTTCGCGCATATACCAGTCGGAAACAAGATCCATACCATCCGGGTTGGCATGCACAAACAGGATGATGACATTGTCCAGGATTCGAAGCGTTTCCGGATCAGAACTCGAAACAAGCTGGTAAATGGTTTCCGCCATGGCCTGGGCACAGAGCGTTTCCGTGGCATGGAGTCCGCCATCGATCCACACGACCGCTTTGCCATCGCGTGCAAATTGGGCAGCGAGTTCCGCGTTCACCCCATCCACATGGGCCATCTTCCGGGCGATCTCCTGGTAGCGCTTCAGGTCCTGGAAATTCGCTGGTGACGTGAGAATCCCCATGAGCTGCGGTCGCTTTTCCGCAGTGTCGCCAATTGTCACAAGTTTCAGGCGGTCGGATTCCTTGGCCAACAAGCTCAGATAACTGGAGTACTGCTCGTAATTTGCCAGCGAGTAATCGTCACCGAGGTTGAAACCCAGGTGGGCTTTGGGAGTCGTTATGCGGGGATTTGTTGGATCGGCTGAATGAGCGGGTGCAATTGCAATCAGAACTGCACAAAAGATCGAGAGCATGAACGAAGTGCACAATCGCCCAATCATGGGGGTGCTCCAGGTGGGTATGATTTTGTGGCTGATTTCAGCAGGTGTGAGCCAGGTCGGCCCGATCTTTTATCGGGTCGACCTGGTGGGACTTCGCGTGGCTATTCACATGGCCACTACTTGGTTTTGGGATTCATCACGTACAGATCGAGCCACGCGATCCAGCGCGCCCACAGATCCAGAGTGGTCTCTTTCGTAATGGGCCCGTGCCCCTCGTAGGGGTACATGTACATCGCGGCATCTTTCCCCAGGCCATCGAGCGCAGCAAAGAGATGTTCCGAGTTGATCGGATTCGTACCCACGTTGGCGTCTTCCATGCCGTGGTACATCAGGAGCGCGCCGTTGACACGGTCGGCCCATAGCAATGGCGACATTTCCAAGTACGTCTCGCGGGCGTCCCAAAGTTGCCGGCGTTCCGATTGAAACGACATCGAGGTGAGCGTGCGATTGTAGCAACCATCGCCCGCGATCCCCGCTTTAAAGAACGGGGTGTGGGCCATAGCATTGGCGGTGCTGAAGGCACCATAGCTGTGTCCTCCACACGAGAGCCGGTCGCGGTCGATGATCCCGCGTTTATCGAGTTCATCGATAACGGCCCACAAGCTGTTGCGAAGATCAGGAACATAATTGTCGTTCATACGCCCGGCCGGACCGACAATGGGCACATCCGGTTCGATGACCGCATATCCCGCCAGAGTCAGGATTGCCATATTGCGTGGGCCAGGTGTTGCGAAGCGACCTGATCCGCCCGCACCCGCGCCACCCGTCCGACCGGCTGCGGAATCGTACGCGGCCTGATCGGAATACTCACGGGGATAGATCCAGAAGAGCGCAGGAAGCTTCCCCTTGGCATTGGGTGGCAATGTCACTTTCGCCCAGAACTTGAAGCCATCCACCCGCGTGACACGAATCCGCTCGACCTTGATGTCATGAAACCAAGGAGACCGATCCACATTGGCCGTGAGCTTCGTCACCTTCCCACTTGGTAGCTCGGTCATGAACGAATCCGGCACAACTCGTGTGTTCTGTCGATTCGTGTACACGCGCGTGATGGTATCGCCATCCACGGCATCGATCGTTTCCAGTAATTCCCCTTGGCCTTCGAAAATCCGGGTTTTCTTCCCGGTCTTGATGTTAATTGCCTCAATGTAAGGTCGCGGGAACGCAGTCGCACCGGCACCACGGCCGCGCTCGGAGCCAGTTATGTAAACATCGCCAGCCGAGGAAATGCGAACGACGTTCACACCAGTTGCCATGGTGCGGGTCATCAGGCCAGAGCTACTGCCGCCGAATTCACGAGGGCCTTTCGAGGGCGGTTGCTCATCGCCACCTTCGGCGTCCTCATCCCAGACCGCAGTTTCTGGAGGCGGATCGGTCTTGGTTGGCGTGTTACCCTTCTTCGGGTCACTCTTTGGCGTACCGGGTCCACCACGCGAAATCACAAAGGGTGTTTTGGGGTCTTTCAAATCGATGGCGGTGATTTGCCGTTGACCGCCCACGGTCTGCGTGAGGAACAGCCACTGTGCATCTTCGGAGTATTGCACGGCAGCAATGCGGTTCGGCGTTTCATACACCACCCGAACATCTTCTTTTCCGAAGGGCGGCAGCCATTTCATCACGCGATCATTTCGCGGAGCCTTTTCATCCTTGGCCTCCGGGGTGTCTTGTTGGAGGAACGAAAAGCCTTCACCATCGGGCCGCCAGGCAAGGTCGCGCTTCCCATCCGGGTCGGTGGTTGTAGCGGGCGGGGCCGGAGGATCATCCGCTTTGGTCGGTGGTTGCTTTGGGGTGGGCGGCGTGCCCGGTGCTCCGCCACGGGGGCCACCGGAACGTGTGGACGGCTGTCCTGGTGTTTTGGGGGTCGGATTCGTTACGACAGGCGCGACAGGTTCTGTTTCCCGCAGATTCCGATCGGAGAGTGTGAAGAGCGACTTTCCTTCGAGATCCCAGATCCCTTCAGTCGAGCCAAAACGGGTGAACGGTACGAAGTACGAAAAGGGCTTCTTGACGGTCGCCACGCGGAATTGGCTTTCGCCGGGAGCAGTGCTCACCGATCGAATCATGTTCGGGCAACCGACCTTGGTAACTGCACCGTCCGCCACATTGATAAGCGCGAGTTGTCCCGTCAACAAGTGCTCCAGTAATTGCACTTGGTACGGCGATTCGAGCAGGTAGCGATAGGTTCGGGAGGGATCTTTTCCATCTCGGGCAACCCGCACTTTGGGTTCCGTCGCCACTGTTGGTTTCGGTGTGGGTCGTTTGCCATCATCCGGTAGTAGCACAGTTTGAATACGCTTGCCATCATTCGACCACTGAAAACTGGAGACCAGCGTGGCGAGGACCGGAGTCGTGGTGATTTGCCTTGAATAGCCCGTCTCCGTATCGGCAATGAAAATATGCGTTGCTTCGGGAAACATCGCATAAAACGCGAGTTTTGAGCCATCGGGTGACCACACCGGATTCGTCACACGAGCGCCTTTGGGGACCTGAACGCTGAGCTTGCGCTGATCGATGGGATAGAAGAGATCGAAGCCTTCGGAGCTATTCACCCACAGATCGCGGGCGCGACAAGCAACCGGATCGAACGCCATTTCAGCGAGGTGGACACAGGGGCAACCCAGGCGATCGAGCGCCGGTAACGAGTCGCGGCGCAGGATCAAGAACTTCTTACCATCGGGGCTGAGTCGGGTGAGGGTGACATGATCCCCGCGTGAGGCCAGAACGGCATCGGCAATCACCTTCGGCGGGGTGAGGTACGCTTCCTGCCCGAGCACCGCCATTTGTCCTGCCACCGGTGACACGGCTGATGGTGTCGACCCGCCGATGGCACGTGGGCTCGGAGCTGTCTGGACTTGAGTTGCTGGTTGTTGGCCAGCAATTGGCGTTGCAATCAGTCCGCACGTCAGCATGAAGATCAGTGTTCTTGCCCGAGTGAAGTAGCGAGTGGGTGAAACCCAATGCATGGCAGCTCCTGATGAAGTTGAACGACGACTCGATAACGGAGACGAAGGCGTGAAGACCCGTTGGGCAGGTCGATCGGCTGGCAGCAGAGATCGACGGGAGAGAGGCCCGCACCAAGCGCGAGAATGTTTATGTCAGTAGAACGAGCAAGCGACTTGTCGTCAACGAACAAGTTCTGCAGAAAACTGGTTCTAGAGCCTTGCAAGGTGTTGCAAGTGTGACCCGAACGCGAAGAGATGACAGCTCAAGAACGAAAGTGATTGGCGTCTTCAGGGTGTGGCCTGTGAGCCACGCCCTGAAGTTCAATCGTTCCACGTGTTCACTTTCGCCAGGCACTTTCGCCCTTTTCCAGGCTCCAATCATTGGCGAAGTAACCTGCGCCGACAACGCCTTTGGGATCGAGAACCGTCCAATCCGGGAACGCCACTCCGGATGTAAAGTAGGGCAGCCGATCGGTCAGCCGAAGGCCGTGCAGTCCAGTGCCGGCGACAACACCGACAGTCGCTTTGGTGCTGTTCACTCGGGGGTAGGCCAACACGACCGCAAGGCCGTCTCCGTTTTCAGCTCGATCACCGAACACCAGTTTGCCCCGATTCACCTGGAAGCCAGTTTCCCCGAGTACCGTCTTCCAGGCCGAGTTCATCTCCCCATGACCGTATAGAATCACGTTGCGGTCGACCTCAGTCGTGGGGTCGAACGATTTATCCGATACGACATCAACCGCGCCGTTACCTCGATACCAGAATTGCTCTGCGTCGAATCGGGCTTTAGCGAGTGCCCAGGCTGACTCCTCGGGAGTACCATGTGTGCCGTAAACCAGCACCATGCGATTTCGAAAGGCATCGCGGAATGGACCCGAACGATGAGGGCCCTTGATACGAGCTTCGGGCTCAGCCGTGATCTCCCATCGGTCCGCCACGCGAGAAACCCAAATCCGGTTTCCATTCTGTGGCCATTTCACATCTGGGAGTTGCTGACCATCCAACGTAATTGTCAGTGGATCTTTCACAGTCGCCAAGTGGCCGACATCGAAGGAGAGGCGTGCAACATTTTCCGTAGTACCCGAGAATGATCGCTTGGTGGGATCGTGTTGGATGGTGGATCGGCTGAGTTTGAAGGCGTTCACTTGAGCTTCGATGCGAAGCCAGTGACAGTCGGCGGACACTCCGGGGTGTGCGGTTCGAAAGTCAATCGCACGCACATTGGCAGGCACTGGCAGTTCGTGCCTTCGGAAGAAGCTGATCATCGGTTCCCAGTCCACGCAGGCATTGCCCCACCAGTGCCCGGCTCCCGGTTGCTCGTAATACACGAAGTCGGGATGGAAGCCTGCGAGTTCCTGACGCATCGTGCGAGCTTGACCAACCGGCACATTGTCGTCGGCGTCGCCATGGAGAATAAAGACACCCGTGCGAGAAAGGTTTCGAACCAGCGGTAAGGTGTCGCTGGGAGCGGTCGCACGGTCGATCAGTTCCCGCTCGGGTGCCTGCCGATCCTGGCGACGCATTCCACCGTAAGACCAAAAGCTGACCCAGCCCGCGCTCGGCCCAATGGCGGCAAATCGATCAGGGAATGTGACACCTAGGTGCCAGGTACCATGACCACCCATCGAGTGGCCTGTAAGGTAAGTTCGCTTGGGATCGGTCTTCAGTCGATGGGTCGCAAGGTCCAGAACTTCTTTGGCATCCAGCCGACCCCAGTCCTCCCAGTCAAAGCCGTACGGGCGGCGATTGGTCGGTGCCACCACGTGAAGCCCGGGCTTGGGAGTGAAGCATGCGGCCTGGCCACTACCTTCAACACTGGCACCGTGCAGAGTCAGAATCAGGCCGGGGCTTCTTTTGGGATCCGACTCCGGCGTGGCAGGAACCCAACTGTAGTACTGAACACTTCCATCGATACCGCTTCGGAATGTTTGTTTTCGTGTCGCACCACCAGCAACCGCATTCAGGTTCAGTTTGAACTCGTCTTTCTTTGCATCACCCTGATGCAGTGTCAGCAAGCACGCGACGGAACCGGCTTTTTCTGTGGCCGCGCCGGACAGTTTCACTCCGACTTTACGAACAGAGAGCGGCG
>JBGTAO010000095.1:0-4405 GCA_041749835.1 Gemmata sp.
CGGTCGCCACGCGAGCGTTGGGAGTGCCGGTCGCGCCAGGCCGGGCGTCGATCACGGTCATGCCGCGTGTCAGTTCGCCTTTGGTCTCCACATCGACAATGTGTGGCTCGGTCAAAACGACTGCCGGTGTCGAAACGGCCACAACGCCCAGAACGTCCTTGAGGTGAAAGCCTTCGATGCCATAGAGGTTCGAGCTGGCACGAATACCGTACGGCACGATCTTCCGCAAGAACTGGCACGTTTGCGAGTCGGGGTTGGGGAGTTCCAGCAAATCGCTGGGTGAGAAGATCAGCTTCCGGGTGACATCGAGCGGGATCAGCAGCGGGTGCAGTTCCGCCTGAAAGACTCGCTTGGCGGCATCGGGATCGAGGTGGATGTGGAACTCGGCGTTGGGGCCAGAGTTGCCGGGATCGCGCCAGCAGCCACCGACAATGACGGTCTGATCCAGAATCGCGGGCAAGCTCGGGTCGCGATCCAATGCCGTGGCCAGCGTGGTGAGCGGCCCGAGGTTGATCAGGGTGACCTCACGCGGGTTCTCGTGGGCCAGCTCACACAAGATCTTGTCGGCGGGGTGCAACGTGTGGCGTGTCGCACAGGGAAACGTTGCGCCGCCGAGCCCGCCGGGGCCATGCAACGCGAGGCCATCGGTATCGTACCGTGCGGGGAGTGCGGCTGCGAGCTTGGGCCAACGCGGTGGATCGAGCACATCGATGATCGTGTGCACATTCGCCGTGGCTTGCTCGGCTGTGACATTCCCCGCAGTGGGCAATAGGCCGATGACCGTGAGATTGGGATCGTTGAGGGCCAGGGCAACCGCGAACGCGGTATCAATTCCTGGATCGGCGATGAGGATAACCTTACGTGGCATGCGGATTCATCAGAAAGAGATGGGCGAGCAGCGAGACCTCGCCACGATCGGCAAGGTTACAGGCACCATGGTACCCGAACACCGGCCTCCCGAACACACTCCACTTGGGGTTCTGGCCCGAATCCGGGTGCTCGCTGTTCGCACGCTCATTGCTGCCAATTTCGCTCCACGGCTACAGACAGAGTGCCCGCAATCGCGTAACCTGATTTTGGTTTCCTGGTCTGGGAAGCCACGCCAGTTGTGGGCGGCCGTGACCTCGTACTCCCCAGCGTATGCCCCCCGAACACCCTTCCGATCCTACCATCATCGAGTTCGATGTTCGCACCGATGAGATGCTCGTCAACATGGGGCCGCAGCACCCCAGCACCCACGGCGTCTTGCGCCTGGTTCTGCGCACCGATGGCGAAATCATCTCGGAAGCGACGCCGCACCTTGGCTATCTGCACCGCTGTGCCGAGAAGATCGGCGAGAATGTCACGCCCATTCAGTTCATCCCGTACACGGACCGGATGGATTACCTTGCCGGCATGAACATGAACCTGGGGTATTCGCTGGCCATCGAGAAGTTGGCCGGACTGAAGATTCCGGAGAAGGCGCAGATCATCCGCGTGCTGATCTGCGAGATGAACCGGATCGCCTCGCACCTGGTGGGCATGGGGGCCTACGGGCTCGATCTGGGGAGCATCTCGCCGTTCCTGTATGCCTTCCGGGAACGCGAGCACATCCTCGACTTGTTCGAAGACGTTTGCGGAGCACGCCTCACGTATAGCTACCTCACGATTGGCGGAGCCCACGACGATTTACCACCGGGTTGGACCACACGCTGCCGGAAGTTCCTCGATTACTTCAAGCCCCGCATTCCTGAGTATCACGCACTGCTGACCAACAACCATATCTTTGTGAAGCGCACCGGTGGCGTCGGTGTGCTCAGCAAGGAAATGGCCCTGAGCTACGGATGCACGGGTGCCATGTTGCGGGCTTCGCTCGATCGCACTCAGGGCGACCCGATCTGGGACTTACGCAAGACCGAACCGTACTCCGGCTACGAACAGTACAACTTCGAAGTGCCGATCCCACCGTTCGACACTGCGCCGCCGGGTTGTGTGATCGGCGATTGCTGGCACCGTTTCTACGTTCGCATGCTGGAAGTGGTCCAGAGTATCCAGATCGCGGAGCAGGCCATCGCGCGATACGAAGCTTTGCATGCCGAAAGCGAGCGGGTTCAGGCCGAGTTTGCCACACGCCGAAGCACGCTGAGCCCGGACGACGCCAAGAAAGCGGATGCCGCGCTCGCGGACTTGCTGCGCACAAAGTATTCCCACCGGGTGGAGCCACCGCGCACGCTTCCGGCTGGCGAATGCTATGTGGAAACGGAGTGCCCGCGCGGACAGATGGGCTTCCATGTCGTGGGTCGGCCGAGCAAGGAGAATGTGCCACTACGAGTGCGAGCCCGTTCCTCGTGCTTTTGCAATCTGAGCGTCGCCGCCGAACTCTGCCGCGGGTGCCTCATCGCTGATATCCCCGCGATCATTGGTAGCATCGACGTGGTCATGGGTGAAATCGATCGCTAACAGGTGCCGTTGCCATGGCTCAGCACTCAGGGCTCCCTCTATTCGAGTTCACGAATGCCGCCGCTGCTTTCGACTGGCAAGCGGTCAACGACAGCGTGATGGGCGGGGTGTCCCAGGGCAGCTACCGGATCACGGAACAGCAAACACTGGAGTTCTTCGGCACTTTATCACTGGAGAACAACGGGGGTTTTGCTTCTTTGCGGTCGAAAGCCAAAACGCTCGATTTGAAACAAGGCGACACGGTGCAGGCCCGAGTGAAGGGCGATGGCCGGGAGTATTCGCTGAACCTCTATCTCAACCAAGCCAGGGTGGCCTTCTCCTATCGCGTTGCGATGCCAACCCAGAACGCCGAGTGGACCGAGATCACAGTCCCGTTGGCTGCATTCGTGGCGACTTCGTTTGGCCGAGTCGTGCCAGACGCGGGGCCAGTGAATCCCGACCAGATCAACGCGCTCGGCTTCATGCTGAGCGACAAAACAGCAGGGCCATTCCTGCTTGAAGTGGCGTGGCTCAAGCGGGAGCGCACGGAGGGTTGATCTCCGCGATCCCAGTACTGATCGCGCATTTAGGCTTAATGCCGTGGCAAAAGGATCTCGACGCCGTATCCGGGTGCAACCGCAAGCAACCGCGCGATCTCCTCTTTGGCCGGTGGTAGGGCCGTTGTGGCTCCCTCGTCCAGGGGTACTCCAACCTCCAGAAACATCCTCTCCAGCCCCGCGGGGGCAACCGTGATCACCATCTTCGCTGGGCGATCCGATTCATTCTTGAACGCATGCGGTGTGCCAACCGGAATACTGGCAAACATCCCGGCCGTGGCCTCCGTGCGCACACCGTTCACAGTGAAGGTGATCGCGCCTTCGAGGATATAGAAGCTCTCCTCTTCTCGGCTGTGAATGTGCGGTGGAGGGCCGCCGCACGGAGGGACAATCGCTTCGAAGGTGGCAAAGGTGCCGTTGGTATCCTCGCCCGTGGCCAGGAACCGGTACACATCGCCAACAATGGCAATCGTGCGGCCCTGCGTCGAGCCTCGTAAGACAGCGGTTCGAGTCATCTTCTGTTCTCGCTCCCATTCTCAGGCCCATGTCCGGGGTTCCAGTTTGGCCTCACGGGCGAGTAACATCGTACCATGTCCCACATCAGCGGAATTGTTCAAGTGTGCATTCTGTGGCAACCGTGCGAACCCGCGCAGAATCCGAAGCCCGCCTTCACTCGGATCGGCGAGCCGAATAAGCTGTAGGTATTAAACGTAGAGCCAATTCCGAATCGCTCATGGCTGTTTCTCCCTGGTTAGCACTGCGACAGGCCCGCGAAGCGCTGGATCACCACCAGCCCGAGGAAGCGCACAAGCTGATCGAACCGCTCATTACCGAAGGGTACCGGAAGGCAACGCGGCTGGCACGCGAAGTGGTGAAGCAATACACGACTCGCGCAGCCCGCTTCCTCGATCAGCATAATGGCGATGCCGCCTGGCGTGATCTGATGGCGGCTGAAGCGCTGAACACGGGCGAGCGATCCGTTGCTGACCTGCGCCAAACCCTCTCCCGGCTCGGATTGGTCCAGGCGCGCACCGCCATGGAGGCGGGCAACCCACTTGAGGCGATCGCACTGTTGGGGCGCTTGCAAGAACGCGGCGTGAAGCACCCGGATATCGCGAAGCTGGAGCAAGCAGCACTGGCCTGGGGGCTGGCGATCGAACTGGCCGATCGGGGCGAGTTCCTCCGTGCGGTCGCCGAACTCGACAAGCTACGCCCCACGCTTCCCTTTCCCGCGGTCGGGTTCAATCACTTCCTGGCGGCGCTGGAAGAGCGGCACAGCACCTACCGTTCGGCTGTTGTTCAACTCTACGATGCCGCGGAAGCGCGGCTCTGGCGCGATGCACTGGCGGCGGCCAACGCAGTCCTCGCCGTTGCACCGGAACATCGGGAAGCCAAGGCAATTCGGGGAAAGGCCTGGCTGGCCGCATCGC
>JBGTAO010000096.1:0-3897 GCA_041749835.1 Gemmata sp.
TGCCAGCTTTTGCACGTGAAAGCCGATCCACGCGGAGCACGAACCGCGCGAGAAGGGTCCGATCGTGTGAAGCTCATGGCGTGTTTCCTGATTCCCAGAGTCGTGCGGTTTGAAATGCTAGCCGGGCCGCGACACGAGCACCGAAGTGATCGATATCGTACCGAGGGTTCAGTTCCACAATCTCGACCGCTGCAACGCGATCGGTCACGAGAACGCGGTGGAGGATCATTTCGAGCAGAGCGAGTGAAATCCCGCGTGCCGCCGGGGCACTCACAGCGGGCATGACTGCTGCGGAAAGAACATCGAGATCGATGCTGAGGTGAAGGTGTTCCACCTGAGCGCAGAAGCGGTCCATGATTTGGCCCCACAAGTCCGGTTCGCGTGCGGTGAAGTCATCGTCAAAAATGATGGCGGTGCCCAGTTCCGCAGCACGTCGGAGCAGGGCAGTGGTATTCGAGGGCCACGCAACTCCGGCACACAGGTAAGGAAACGGTTGGCTCTGCTGCTTGCACCATTGAGCCATCTGATAGAACGGGGTTCCCGAGTTGCCTGGTTCATCGGCTCGGAGATCGACATGAGCATCGATACTGATGACGCCGACCGTGGCATTGGGCTTCGCTGCGACGATGCCCTGAAAGGTGCCCCACGCGGTTTCATGGCCGCCACCGAAAACCAATGGGCGATGCCCCAGCAAGAGCAGACTCGCCACCGCTTCGGCCAGTCGTGCTTGCGCTGCTTCCAGATCGCCATCAACACACGAGATGTTGCCAGCATCGTAGACCGGGTCTGGCTGATGCCACGCGAGGTTCGCGAGCGCATTGCGAATCGCCCGTGGACCGTCTTTCGCACCAACGCGGCCCCCATTTCGCCGCACACCTTCGTCGCAACAGAAGCCAATCAGTGCGACACCGGGTGGGCAGTCGCTTACCAAGGGCTTCACCATCTGATGCCAACGAAGCGCATCCGGGCCATCTGCGGCGTCAATCCGACCCGTCCAGATACTCATGTCGGGTTCGGGCATGATTGACCTCGAACGATTCGCTCCACCAATGGAGTCACACCAAGTTGGCACACGATCTCGGCGGGGTGCGCGACGTCCCAGACCAGGAAATTCGCTTGTTTCCCAATCGTGAGCGTGCCGAGTCGATCCTCCCGACGCAGTGCACGAGCCGCGTGCCGCGTGACCCCGGCGAGCGCTTCCTCGGGTGAGAGCCCGTACAGCACGCAAGCCAAGTTCATCGCCAGTCGCAGCGACGCGAACGGCGACGTTCCCGGATTCAAATCCGAGGCGACTGCCAGCGACACACCCTCCCGACGAAGCGCTTCGACCGGCGGGCGTTGTTGCTCTCTCAGGAAGTAGTACGCCCCTGGCAGCAGTACAGCCGCCGTGCCGGCCTCGGCCAGGGCCGCCACGCCAGCTTCGTCCAGATATTCGAGATGGTCCGCGGACCAGCCGCCGTGGCGGGCCACGAGTTCGGCGCCCCGTGAGTTCGAGAGCTGTTCGACATGCCCTTTCACCGCGAGCCCATGATCCTTGGCCGCAGCAAAAACTCGTTCGCACTGTGCCGGCGTGAATGCGATTGATTCGCAGAACACATCGACCGCCTCGGCACACTGCTCGCGTGCTACCGCAGGAATGATCGCCGTGCAGATGTGCGTGATGTAAACCTCGGGCCGTCCAGCGTACTCCGGCGGAACCGCGTGTGCCGCTAGCAACGTCCGTGAGACTTCGAGACCGAGCGATTCCGCGGCTCGCAGTCCCACACGCAACATTTTGAGTTCATCGGATCGCGTGAGCCCATAGCCCGATTTGATCTCAATACAGGTCACACCCTCGGCAGCCAGCGCTCGCAAGCGTGGCAAAGCCATCTGAAGCAATTCGTCCTCGCTCGCGGCCCGAGTGGAAAGAACGGTCGAGAGTATTCCACCCCCACGTTTCGCGATTGCGGTGTACGGCACGCCTGCAAGCCGTTCTTCCCAATCCACCGCCCGAGAGCCACCCCAAACCGCATGGGTATGGCAATCGATGAATCCTGGCGTAATCCACCTGTTATTGCAATCGGTGACGCGACCACGGAAGGTGCTCAACATTGGCGAATCTGGTGGCAGCAATGCGGCAATTTGCTCACCCGTAACGGCGATCGCCCAGCCGTCGCGCGAACCGTAAGGTGTGGCAACCGCGGGGTCGAACGTTGCGATTCGGGCATTCATCCACAGCGCATCGGCGGTCATGGCTTTCCTTGCCCCAGGAGCTGTTGAAACGATTCCCCGAGTAACCCCTCCAGGTAGGGCGTCACCCCCCAGAATTCCTTCAGTTGCAGGTATTCAGCTACCAGTGCCGGTTCCCCAACCGGAACACCCCGCACAGCACGAATCATCAGGTTTCTCGCCGTGTGTTCGGTGCTAGTGAACTCGACCACATCGGTTCGATATCCGACCAGTCGCAAGATCAACGCCCGAAACGCATCGGTCACAATGTCGGCCGTACGCTGTTGCAGGATACCATGACGCAGCAAGGGCCGAAGCGCTTCAGCCTGGCCCTGGGCCAAAAGCGACTTGTTCAGATGGTGATGACAGCAGGGCACGCTCAGAACGATCTCTGCCTTGCTCCGAACAGCTTGAGCAATCGCATCGTCGGTTGCCGTGTCGCAGGCATGCAATGCGACCACCACATCGGCAGGGACCTCCAGAGCACCAATTTGCTCACAGCGGAATGCCAGCCCGTTCGCGCCTAAGCGCTCGGTACGCTGGACACTCTTTTGAATCACCTCTTCGTTCAGATCGACACCCGTAATCTGGGCTGGCAATTCGAGATTATCGTTCAGGTAGTGCTGTAACGCGATCGTCAGGTAGCTGGAGCCGCAACCACAATCCAGGATTTCGATGGGGCGACCTAGTGCCGGGAGTCCGGAGCTCTCCAGGACATGCAGGAACTGCTTCAAGAACTCATTGATCTGGTTGTACTTCGCTCGCATCGTTGGTTTGATGCGCCCGTCGGCAGTCATGATGCCCATTACGGTGAGCACCCGATCGGCCCGCCCTTCGGGAAGCGGAACGGCTTTGATGCGGTTGTGTTGCCGATCCCGATTCGCCGTCACAACGGGCTTGCGGCCCACCTGTACTTTGCCCTTCTTGGTGAGGCGAATATCGATCTCTTCGGCATCCGTTGTGAGATGAATAGCCGAGAAGGCGATGGCAAGCACTTCAGCCAGCGCTGCAGCGGCGTCACGGGTCGGAACGTTCTTGGTGATGTCCTTCGTGCTGTCGAAGTATGAGAACTGTCTCTGATCCTGTTCACGAATCTCAACTGCTCGGATGATCACACGTTGCCAGTTCGTTGCCACATGACTGCGTGGTACTCCGCTGAAGGTGGCTCGGCGAAACCCGGGCCGGAGTATGACCTGGGAAACCAGGTCCTGAAGGTTCGCGGTATTGAGCTCGGTGATCGCCATGAAGTCATCATACCCACGGCCGGGACACCGTGCGCACCGTGGGTTCCCCGAGTTCACGACGAAACCGATTGTTCATTAGAACTCGGCGTTGCCCGGTGTGCGGGGGAACGGGATGACATCACGGATGTTCGCCATCCCACTCAGAAACAGAATGGTCCGCTCGAGGCCCAACCCGAAGCCGGCGTGTGGCACTGTGCCATATTTGCGGAGATCGAGGTACCACTGGTAGGCATGGGGTTCGAGCCCTTGCTCCCGCATCCGCTGTTCCAGGATTTCGAGTCGCTCTTCGCGTTGGCTGCCACCGATGATTTCGCCAACACTGGGAACCAGCACATCCATGGCACGAACAGTTTTGTTGTCGTCGTTGACGCGCATGTAGAAGGGCTTCAAGGTGCGCGGATAGTCGTACAAGATCACCGGGCATTTGAAGTGGACCTCGGCGAGG
>JBGTAO010000097.1:0-15556 GCA_041749835.1 Gemmata sp.
CCTCCCGGCAATTGGAGTATTGCTCGCACACTGGAACCCGGAAGTGGAAGACTTGTGCCGCCTTCTCATCAACGACGTTTCTCCTGATGTCCGGCGAATCGCTATCGACGGAATCGGCTTGCATTCCAAAGTTGGCGACAACCGCGTGGTCGAAACTCTGATGAAAGCGATTGGCGATCGCGAACCGGCCGTTCGGCGTGCGGCCGCACTCGCACTGGGGCGAGTGGGTGGCCCCGGGGCTGCCGGAACGCTCGTGAGCGGGTTCCAGGCCGATCACGGTGGCGACCCGTTTTTGAAGGATGGTTACTTGCGGGCGCTTGAACGGCTCGGGAAGCCAGGCATCGAGGCCCTACTTGCACTAGCCGGTTCAGGTGATCAGGAACGCAATCTGGCCGTCGAAGCATTCTTGACGCTGCGAACACAACCCGGTGCCGACGCGCTCCCCGAGTTGCTCATGCGCCCAGATCTCAGCGTGGCTCAACGTGAAGCACTGGTTCGCTCGTTCACCAACTATCAGTTCGAGCCGCCGCTCCCGCTCGATCCACTCGCCGATTATCTGGCGCGGAAGCCCAATGAAGCCCCTGCGGTGTTGCAGGCGGCCGTCGAAGTCTTCGCAGCAAGCGGCATGAACAGCCCCAAGGCGATGGCGTTCGTCATGGGATTGCTCGGAAGCCAGGACGAGAATACTCGGCTCGTTGCCATCCGCGGGATTGAAGAAGGTCGCTGGAGTGCGGCCAGTCCCAAGCTCCTGGAGTTCCTGAACGATGCCGGTCGGCGAGTCGGTGAGCGCGCCGCTGTGGTGAAAGCCTTGAGTGTCATGGGCGAACGGCGTGCCATCGAGCCCATCAAAACCCTCCTGAGCGGAGCCCATCCGGCGACCTTGAAAGTGGACGCTCTGCGGGCACTCGCTGCCTTGGATGTCGCAACAGCACGCAACGCGGCTGAAAAGCTGCTCGATCAGCCCGACCCGGCTTTACTGGCCGAAGCTATTGCCGTGTTGGCAGCAACGAAGCCCGGGGCGAAGCTCATCGCCGAGCGGTTCATTGCCAAGAAGCTGCCGCGCGACTTCTTCCCGCAAGTATCGGAGGCACTCAAGAAGTTCGCTGAAGATTCGGCCATCGCCAAGCTCCAGACAGAGGTGTTACGCGGTGCGTTGCTCCTCTCACTGGAACCCGGCCAGATGGAAAAGATCCGCAAGCTCGTTGTCGAGAAAGGCGATCCCAAGAAGGGACGCGAGCTTTATCTCAACACCAAGGTGCTGGCCTGCGCGAGTTGCCACCGCATGGAAGGCGTGGGCGGCAGCGTCGGCCCCGACCTCACCCGAGTCTGGGATACGCAGACAATCGATAAGCTTCTGGAAGCGATCGTGGAGCCGAGCAAGGAGATCAAGGAAGGGTTCCAGACATATCGACTGGCGACAACGGGTGAACAGATCTTCACAGGACTCAAGATCAAGGAAGATGCGAAGGAAGTGGTCATCCGTGATGCCAATGGCCGCGATATCCGGGTCAGTAAGGATGAAGTCGAATCGCTGGCACCATCGAGGGTGTCGTTGATGCCCGACAACGCGGTGGCCCAGATCACCTACGACCAGTTCATCGATTTGCTGGCCTTCCTGAAAAGCCAAAAGGAGCAGGACGCATTGCGCGGGCTCGTGGTAGAGGTGGGAACCAGCGGACTCTTCCCGCCAGGTTTGCTCAAAGATGACGACAAACCCGAGGTGAAGACCGATACGACTTGGAAGCTCCTGAGCGCCGATCCGAGCGGGAAGCTCGATCTGAAGTCCGTACCGTTCGGCGAGGCAAACAGCTCAGCAATCTACTTGCGATCGTATATCTTTGCGAGCCGAGCACAGAAGGCCACGGTGCGTGTGGAAGGTGAGAACGGCTTCCGCGCGTGGATGAATGGAACATCCGCCTACGCTCGTGAATCGACTGCACCAGGTCGTGAAGTGAGCCTGATGGTGGATCTGAAGGAGGGCTGGAACGAGTTGCTTCTGAAAGTGCAAAATTCGGGTAAACCCGCGAGTCTGGGCGTGCGCGTGCTGGGCGAAGGACTGCGCACGGCCGCAGTTCCCGATGTGATCGCCCTGCCCGGTACGACCACAGGTGGTGGCTGAGACAGATCACACGAGATCTTGTGTCGAGTACCGGGCCACTGTCCCCACAGTGAACCGGTACCCGGCACAAGATTAAGTCGCACCGATCACGCGACTTAAATGATACCGCCGTGGATACGCTCAGGAGTCAGGTGACTCGGCATATCGTTGAACCAGAATCGTCGCCATTCATTCTGAATCTGGCGCAGATCTTCTGATTGATACAACAACTGCGACATCCGAACGTTCGGATCGCTCGAATACTGGTTGATGATGCAACCGGTGTTACTCGCCAGCCCTACGACGGCGATCAATCCCAGGATGACTTTGCGGACCATACGGCCTCCGTGCGCAGGTGAGCCCCCCGCCCTGCGTCCGGCGTTAATCCTGTTCCCCCCAGGATCAAACGCCGTCGTGAGCTACTGCTTTTATCGGCATGACCGACAGAGACCTTGAACCCGGTTCGGATTTTTCAACCCCGAAGACCAATTCAACGCTCAAATTGCTTGTGATCCTCCCATAACCACTGTTGCCTTTGGGTGCAAGTTTGTCCTGTTGTCCGTGGCAGAAATGGTGACGAATCGAGAGTCTGGATAACGACTTCTGTCAAATGAAGCGCGGGAAATGCAAGGACCGCCGGAAGACGGCGGCCACTTGCGCTACGGGGTATTCGTGCCCCAATGTTTAATCGTTGGAATCTGACCCTGAAGCGCTGGCTCCGGCTCCGACAGGTTCGGGTTCCGGCTCCCGCTGCGGCGGAGCCACGGTGCTCGATGCGGCAATCAAGTTCGCATCGTTGAGTTCCCGCCCCTTGCGTGGCTTCTTCTTGGGCTCCACTGGCTTGGCATGCTTACGCACCTTCTCTTCCATCTCCTTACCAGGCTGGAACGTTACGACATTCTTTGCCGCGACATCGACACGATCACCGGTCCGCGGATTGCGTGCCTTGCGGGGTTTGCGCTGTTTCACTTCGAAGACACCGAAGTTGCGCAGTTCGATCCGCCCCTCCCGGACAAGCGTCTCGATGATGGCTTCGAAGGTCCACTGCACGATCTCTTTCGTGGCAAGCTGCGTGAGGTTGCCCTTCATCAGCTTCTCTTTGTTGGCCCGTTCGCAGATGTCCCGGACGATCTCTTTTTTGGTCACGAGAGTTGTTCCTCGGTGGAAGTGACCCGTGTTGCAACAGGCAAGTTAACCTAACTCTAGATATGGCATGGGTTCATGTCAAGGAAATAAGCCGCGGCCACCGAGTGAAATCTCACCGGAACGCCGCTCTTAACAGCGCACCCACCACGAGCACGAGCAACACAACTTCCGGACGGCGGATCAGCCAGTACCCACATCTCACCAGCACGTTCGATCGTGGTCGTCGCGGTCGCGTACTCTGCGCGAAGGCCCGCAATCGGCGTTGCTCACCCATGAGGAAGCGTTCCCCACGGTGCCAGTCCATGGCCAAGGCTTGTCTTTGATTGGTCAACAGGGTCCGATGGATCGCGAGCACCTGCGGTTGGCGAATCAGAGCAACCACCTTCGAGCCGGGTTCTCCAATTGCCGGAATGACATCGGGGTACGCTGTGAAAAGCGTGTGTGCTGCACGGGTTGCTTCAAGGCAACGCAACACGCTGATGGGACGATCCAGCGCTTCACCCGGGTTCGCCACCAAGAACCGAAGTTCCTGCCACGCTGCGAGTAATCGCCGCAATGCGACGAGACGGGCATAGAGCTGTCGTCGATTGGCCGGTTGCCAAACTTCCGCCTGTGGTATGGGCCGCGCGACGAATGGTTCGACCACCTCGTACGCCGGAGGCCGTTCCACAACCAGGACACCTTCAATCACACTCTCGGTAACCCGGTCGATCGGAACCGGATGTGTTTCGCTCGGTTCGAGGAGTTCGTACGGCAAGGAAGGCTGCTCGGGAGTTCCAGTTGCGGGAATGAGTCCCAAGTCCGTGTCGTAGCGATGGCGCGAATCCGAATCACTCAGGCAGATCAAGGCTTGCGCCAAACGATTCATTCCCTCGGTTACCAGCTCGGGATGCCGGAGTTGATGCGGGCGGAGTTGGCTCATCAACTGAAGGACCACCGGCTCGATTTCCAAAGAGTCGAATGTGCCAGGCGACCGGCCCAACAGCTCGTAGTGATCTGGCGGCCAGGAACCCGGAGCAAGACCAAGCCAGGACCGGAGCAAGGTGTGATCCACGCAGCACCCAACGGAGGAGGTAGCCCGGGCAATCTTCGGCGGGAAAGACGGACGCGGCAAGCCGGCTTGTTTGCAATGGCTCGGTCAGGGTATAAGACGCCGCTTAAGCCAACTGACAGAATGGCAGAGGCGGCAATGCGGCATTTCTTCCGGGTTCTGAAATACTCCTGGCCATACCGATACCGATTGTTGGCATCGGTTGTTTGCGCCCTGATGGTGGCGGCGCTCTGGAGTTTGAATCTCTCGGCAATCTATCCGGTTCTGAAGATTCTCAGCACGGACAAGAACCTGCAGCAATGGGTTGACGGTGAGATCAACGACCACCAGGAACAGATCAACGATCCCATCCGGAAGGCGCGGATCGAGGATTTGACTGCAGCGCTGAAGCGGTTGGAGGAGAACCCCAATCTGCCGAATGCCGAAACGCATACTCGTAAGGCGACGCAGGAGTTGGCGAAACTGACGGGAGAGGTTTACTATTATCAGTCGTGGCTAAAGCGCTATCTGCAACTCCGCGATCTGGTCATCTGCCATCTCCCGACTGATCGATTCCAGACGTTTGTTTGGCTACTCGTTGCGGTTGTGATCGGGCTTGCCGTGAAAGGCGTGTTCGAGTTCTTTCACGATTCCCTTGTTGGCAGCGTGACCAATCGCACGCTGTTCGATCTCCGCAACGGCTTCTTTCGGCGTGCCATTCACCAGGATGTTCGGCAACTCGCTGCAACAGGTACTCCCGAGTTGATGGCGCGGTTCACCAACGATACCGAACAGGTGGGTGTGGGGCTCAAGGTGTTGTTCGGCCGCATGATTGGCGAACCACTGAAAGCCATCGGGTGCTTGATCGTGGCCTGCTTTATTAGCTGGCAGCTCACGGTTGTGTTCATTGTGTTGGTGCCAGTCGCCATCGCGGTACTGGTGCGTGTCAGCAAGATGATGCGGAAGGCAGCCAAGAAGGTTCTCGAACGTATGTCGGCGATGTACAAGCTGGTGCGCGAGACGTTCGACGGCATTCGGGCGGTCAAGGGGTTCACCCGCGAGCCATACCAGCGCCGTCGCTTCCAGGAAGCCAGTGGTGAGTACCTGCGCCGGGCCATGCGTGTCATCTATATCGACGCCGCTACTGGTCCTGTGGTTGAGGTGCTAGTGGTGCTGTCGGTCGGTCTCGCTCTGGCCTCGGGAACCTATCTCGTCGTTAGTGGGAACACGCATATCTTCGGAATGCGAATGACCGCGCAACCGATGGGTTTTGCCACGTTGTTGCAACTCTATGCGTTCCTGGCTGCTACAGCCGATCCCGTGCGCCGCCTCACCAGCGTTTATACCAAGATTCAGGGTGGCGAGGCCGCCGCGAGCCGTGTGTTCGAACTCTATGATCGAATGCCCGCCGTGAAGTCCAATACCGATGGCCCACGCCTTCCCGGGGTGGCGAAGAAGATCGAATTTCGCAATGTCTGCTTCTCGTATAACCCCGATCACTCGGATCAGCCCACACTCAACAACATCTGTTTCACCGCGGAAGCCGGAGAAACGATTGCGATTGTGGGTGGGAATGGGTCGGGCAAAACGACCTTGCTCGGCTTGCTGCCACGCTTCTACGACCCCGATAGCGGCACTGTGATGATTGACGGCGTCAACATTCGCACCGCACACTTGCGTTCACTGCGCAAGATGATTGGCATCGTCACCCAGGACACCTTGCTGTTCGACGATAGCGTGGTCGCCAACATCGCTTATGGAAAGCGTGGTGCCACACGAGAGCAAGTCATTGAGGCCGCGAAGAAGGCCCACGCTCACGAGTTTATCGAGCAACTCCCTGAGGGTTACGACACGAATATCGGCGAGATGGCCGGTAAGCTTTCGGGTGGGCAGAAGCAACGGATTGCGCTGGCACGCGCGATTTTGCGCAACCCCGCCATCCTGATCCTCGATGAGTTCAGTAGCGCCATCGATAGCGTGAGCGAGGCCGAGATCCACGATGCCCTGCGTGACTTTGCCCGTGGCCGCACTGTCTTCATGATCACCCACAAGCCCCACACCCTGGAAATCGCAAATCGAATTGTTGTCATGGATTCGGGGAACTTGATTGCCATCGGAACACACGAAGAACTAATCGTGAGCTGTATTCCCTACCAGCGGCTGTTCGAAGCGACTCAGATGCGGAAAGCGGCTTGATGGAGGGGCCGTCGCCGGTACTTCCGTTCCTGAACAGCCGCCTCCGGTCGTACGTACCGCGCGTGTTCCGCTCACCCGTTGTTTTGCTCGTCGCACTTTCAGCCGTACTCTTCTTCTGGCGACTCGGGCACCGCGAACTCTACAGCAGTCACGAAGCCCGTGCCGCACAGAACGCCCAACGGATGCTCGATAGCGGCGAGTGGGGTTTGCCCACGCTGTTCGATGGTCGAGTCGATCTTCAGAAGCCACCCGGTTACTACTGGGCTGTTGCGGCGGTGGGTTGGCTGAACCAGCAGCGGGTGGAAGAGTGGGTGGCCCGATTCCCCGCAGCCCTCGCAGGCTTTGCGTGTGTGCTCCTCGTCTACGGCTTCTTGAGTGGGGAAGGTCGCGCTCAGGCCGCGCTGCTGGCCGCAATTGCGTTGGCGACCACCGGGCACTTTCTCGCGATCAGCCGAACTGCACGAATCGATGTACCACTCACGCTTACCGTCTCTACGGCGCTTCTGGCGTTCTATCGCGGCTGTTACTGCACGCGAGCTCAGGCCGTGGGCTGGCATCTGTTGGCGGCAGTGGCAGCGGGCCTGGCGGTGCTGCTGAAAGGGCTCGTCGGTCTGGCACTGATTGGGCCGGTAGCCGTTATCTGGTTCGTGGCCGAGCGTTTCATCTGTTCGCCCCATCACAGGCCGCGGTTGCCAATCATCTGCCTGGTGTTGGGGCCACTGATCGTGCTCGCGGTCAGTCTGCCGTGGTTTCTCTGGGCGAACCACGTGACCGAAGGCGAACTCTTTCGAGTCTTCTTTTGGTACCATACGATCGCAAGGTTCGCGGGAACGGCCCCGCAACTGGCCTCGCATCCGTGGTGGTATTACGGGCCACGACTCGCGGTGGACTTGCTCCCCTGGACACCCGCGCTGATTGGCCTGGCGGTGTGGGCGGTGCGCAGACGACTCTGGCACACCGATCGCACATTGCGGTTCGGTGCAATCGCGTTCGCGGTGATGTTACTGGTTCTTTCGAGCGCTCGATTCAAGCGTGCCGATTACCTGTTACCATGCTATCCATTTGCGGCGATTGCCCTCGGTTGTGCATCCGAAGCCTGGTTTGCAATGCGAATCCACCCACGGAGTATCCGACTGGCACACGGCGGAATTGGTCTCGCGATTGTGGCCTCCGTGATTGGCTGGGCGGTGCTCACGATGGTCGTGGAACCTCGTGCACAGGCCAATGAAGAGAAGCGGCGCTTCGCTCAGGCGATTCGCCATCACGCACCCGCGCCCGCAAGGATCTTGCAGTTCCGGATGGAGTCGCATTTGCTGAGCTACCACCTGGGCCAGCCGATCCATACGCTGGTGGAGTGGGGGGAACTGAATGAGCGGTTGGCGGTGCCGGGATCGCACTTCGTGGTAATGCCACCGGAGTATGTCTTCGCAGCCGACCAACTCATCACCAGCCGGAAACTGGTACCGGTGACCCGGCTCGAAGAACACACGGCCCGGCCACCCTCCCGTTCCCTTGTCTTCCTCCGAACTGCGGACTGACCCCGGCGAACGGCTCCCAGCCATTCACCATCACCCCAACCGGTTCCCCACCGGTCTCGCTGCACGACTCATGGCAAACCCCGCCGCCGATGCCATCACTGTTGTCATTCCCGTTCAGAACGCCAGCGATGCGTTGGAAAAGATTGTGCCGGGTTGGGGTGTTGTGCTGGAAAAGATCGGGCGTGCGTTCGAAATCTTACTGGTGAATGATGGCTGTACCGATGCAACAGCCACGGCGGTCGAGCGCTTGACGCAGCGTGTGCCACGGACACGGTTCTTGCAGCACGAACAACCACGCGGGTTCGGAGCCTGTCTACGAACCGCGCTGGCCGAGGCGCAGTACCCGCTGTTTTTCTACACGGCCGTCAATTACCCCTACACACCGGCGAATCTGCGCTTGCTCCTGGAGCGGATCGACCTCCGCGACGAGTTTCTGAAGAAGCAACCCGATCTGGTGAGCGGTTGCCGGACTGGAATTGCGACACCGGCACTCGTGAAGGGGACCAGTTTCGCGTGGCGGGGCTTCTGGCGACTCTTCGCCGGGTTGCCCATGCAGGAACCGAACCCCTGGCATGGCTGGGGGCCATACTGGAATCGATCGCGGGTACGCTGGGTTTACGGTGTTCCACTGGCGGATGTGAATAGCTGTTTCAAGCTCTTTCGGACGGCATTCCTGAAACGCTTCCCGATACAGTCCGATGGCGACTTTGTTCATACGGAACTTGTAGCCAAGGCCACTTTTCTCACGTCGATCATGGACGAAGTCGCACTGGCTCCCAAGCCCGACGCGATACCACCGCTCGGCGCAACCCGAGCCGATCGCAAACGAGTCTTCCGACATCCTGAATTTACCTTCCGAGCCGAACCGCTATCACCGCCTGCCCCACCGCAGATCGTTGCGAATGCGACTTCCGACGAAGCGGCCGGTGGTGAACCAACAGCCGTGCCCACATCCACACCATGAGCCCCGAGCGGCCACGTTACCTGTTTGTCACGGGCAAGCTCGCCGAACCGGCACTCCGGCGAACACTGGCAGAACTCGCACCCCGTGCCGCTTTCGATGCCGAAATCGCTGTGCTCAATATCACCGTGGCGGCCTTGATGACAGCCAACTGGGTCGCCCGGCACCTCGCCGTTCCACCGGGAATTACCAGCATCTTTCTTCCCGGCCTTTGCCGCGGTGATGTGGAAGAGGTCGCGCGAACCACAGGACTGCCCGTGAAGTTGGGGCCGCCCGACTTGCGCGACTTACCCGAGCACTTCGGGAAAGCGTCTGACCGACTGGTTGGATACGGTGCCTACGACATCGAGATTCTCGCGGAAATCAATCACGCACCGCAGAAAACGCTGGAGCAGATCGTTGCCGAAGCGACTCGTTACCACGCGGCTGGTGCCAACGTGATCGACCTGGGATGCGATCCCGGTGCAACGTGGCAACACGTCAGTGAGGCGGTCCACGCCTTAAAGCAACAGGGGTATCGCGTTTCTATCGATAGCTTCAACCCCGAAGAAGTCGAAGCTGCGCTGGACGCGGGGGCTGAACTGGTACTGAGCGTCAACAGCACCAACGTGGAACACGCTTGCCGCTGGGCGCTGCGACACCCACATATTGAAGTCGTTGCAATTCCGGATCAACCGAGTGACCTGGAGAGCCTGGCACGCACTGCGGCCATACTGCTCGCCCAGGGTGTGCGGCACCGGCTCGACCCGATTTTAGAACCGATCGGTTTTGGCTTCGCGGCGTCCTTGGGTCGCTACTTGGAGACAAGACGCCGCTTCCCGGATGCCGAGATCCTGATGGGCGTGGGGAACCTCACCGAGTTGACCGACGCGGATTCCGCCGGCTTGAACGTGTTGCTCGCGGGAGTTTGCCAGGAACTGGGTATTCGAAGCGTACTCACGACAGCGGTGATCAACTGGGCCAGCTCCTCAGTTCAGGAGTTCGATCTGGCCCGCCGATTGATGTACCACGCGGTGCGACAGCAAGTCGTGCCCAAGCGGCTCGAACCGGGGTTGGTACTTCTGCGTGATCCGAAGCTGTTCGAACAGGGTGAGGCCGCACTGCGCGAACTCGCAGCCCGGGTCACCGATCGCAACTATCGCATCTTCGCCGAACGGGGCGAGATCCACATCTTCAACGGCCAGGTTTATCTGCATGGCCGCGACCCGTTCCAGCTCTTTAAGCAACTGAGCCAGAGCGACCCACGGCTCGACGCCGCCCACGCATTCTACCTGGGCTACGAATTCGCCAAAGCCATCACCGCCTTGACGCTGAGCAAGAACTACACGCAGGATCAGGCACTTCGGTGGGGCTTTCTGACCGTTCCCGAAGGTTCACACCACGCCCGCGCAGATATCCCCGAGTGATTTCCGAGTCCAGAAACCATCGCCGTAGGATCAAATAGACGCTTTCCTTCGACCGTCTAGCGTTCTAACTTAATCTGTGCACCTTCCCCTCCCCCGCGAGGAATTCCCCATGCGACTGCTCACCTGTGCCGTGGTTTCCCTGTTCCTGGGCTCGATGCTCATCTTCGCAGATGACACAAAAGTGGAACGGGCGGTGAAACTCGATGCGCTCATCAAGAAGTTCGACAAGGAGATGGACGAGTTGAAGTCGCGTTTCAACACCGCAACCACACCTGCGGAGCGCGAAGGGCTTCGCACCGAAGCCAAAGAACTGGCCGTGATTACCGCCCAGAAAGCTCTCGCGATGGCCGAGGCCGATCCCAAGGACGAGACCGGATTCAATGCCGCGCTCTTCGTGGTCGAAAAAGCGGGCCGGTTCGGGAGCGGAAAAGAAGTCGATAGCGCGGTGGCGATCATCTCCGATCATCACATGGCTGATCCCAAAGTGAAAGGGTTACTGTCCGTGCTGGCAGGTGCCGGCCCCTCGGGGCAGAAGTTCTTGCAATCGGCCGCGGAGAAAGCCACCGACAAGGAAGTGAAGGGGCTGGCGAATTACTATCTGGGTTTGAAGGTCGCCGATGAGATCGAGCAAGAAGAAGATGGCAAGCGCATTGATGAACTGATCGCGCGGGCCACGGAGTTCCTGGATAAGGCCACCAAGGAAGCCAGTGGGGCCAAAGTGGGCGAGTCCACGATTGGCAAAGAAGTCGCTACACAGCTTGAAGCCTTCAAAGCAATCAAGAGCATCGCGGTCGGCAAAGCACTGCCCGAAATTGAAGGCACTGACCTCGATGGCAAGAAAATCAAGCTCTCCAGCTACAAGGGTAAGGTTGTCCTGGTCGATATTTGGGCCACCTGGTGCGGGCCATGCCGGGCCATGATTCCGCACGAACGGGACCTGGTGAAGAACCTAAAGGACAAACCGTTCGTATTACTCAGCGTGAGCTGCGACGATCAGCAAGAAACGCTGACCAAGTTCCTGGAAAAGGAAGCGATGCCCTGGGCACACTGGTTCGATGGCCGCCGCGGCTCGGTCGCCAAAACCTTCCGGGTCAACGCCTTCCCGACGTTGTACTTGATCGATCACACCGGGGTGATTCGTCACAAGTGGGTCGGCAGCCCCGGCACTGAGAAACTCGACACGGCGGTCGAAGAACTGGTCACCGAGGCCATCAAGGCCAAGGGTTGATCAACCGCGTTCCCTCCTACCCAACGGAAGCCCGCCTGGGCACCTATGGCGGGTTTTCACCTTCCACCTGTTCCCCCTTTGCGAGGTACTCCATGCGATTCGTGATGGCAGCGAGCCTGTGCGTGGCCCTGTGCGGGCTGGCCGGTGCGCTCGACGACAAGAAGACCGACCCCCCGAAGAAGTCGGTCGCCGAGCAAATCGAAGCGATCCAGAAGGATTACGCCGAAGTGCAGGACAAGATGTTCAAGAAGTTCCAGGCCACCACCGACGCCAAGGAAAAGAACGCGATTCGGCAAGAAGCGATGGCGATGGGGCCGAAGGTCGCGGAGCAATTGCTCGGAATTGCCAGCACCGATCCCAAGAACCCCGAGACCTTCGAAGCGCTCATGACCGCGATGCAAATGAGCCGTGGCGGCCCGACCGCCGCCAAGGCCGCGGATCTCATCGCCAGCAATCACGCGGGCAACCCCCGACTGGCCGCAGCGATTCCTGCACTGTCCTCGCAAGGGGAAGCGGGCCAAAAGTTGTTGCAAGCTATCGCTGAGAAAGCAACCGATAAGAACACCAAGGGCACCGCTCTCTACTACCTGGCCAGCGGCAAAGTGGAAGAAGCAGAAACCCCGATGATGGGGGCTCCGGCCAATGCCCAGAAGCAAGCACAAGCACTCAAAGAAGCCGAAGTCGCGCTGGTGGCGGTTGCTAAGGAGTACGGGGATGTCCAGTTGGGTGGCCGCACTCCGCAAACCATTGCCAAGGCAGCAGAGAAGCAATTGTTCTTCATTAACAACCTGACCGTAGGCAAGGTGCTGCCGGATTCGGTCGCCCAGGATCTGAATGGCAAGAAGGTCAAGATCAGCGACTACCGTGGCAAGGTGGTGGTCCTCGATATTTGGGCCACCTGGTGTGGGCCGTGCGTCGCCATGATTCCGCACGAACGAGAACTGGTCAAGCGACTTAAGGACCAACCCTTCTCACTGATCAGCCTCAGCGCCGACGACAAGAAAGAGACGCTGGAGAAGTTCCTAGAAAAGGAACCGATGCCCTGGAGCCATTGGTGGAACGGCGGCGCGAGCGGTGGCCCGGTTTCCGATTACAACGTCCGCTTCTTCCCCACGATTTATATCCTGGATGAAAAGGGCGTGATTCGGCACAAGCACCTTCGCGGCGAACAGATGGACAAGGCCGTTGAAGCACTGCTGAAGGACGTGAAGAGCAAGGGTTGAGCCCCCCACAGTCACGAGTTACCCGGCCCACCCGCACCTGCGCGGGTGGGTTTTTGTTGCGCGACGACGCTCCCTATACTGAACCCATGGAAGCCCCAGAGTTACTTCCGTTCGACACGGTCCCCGTGCCGACTCCTGCCCACGGCCCACGGGTTCTGGAGTTGGTTCCCGCGCCCGATCCGTGGGCCGTGACACTCCAACTTGCCCACTTGCCGGGGCTCCTCTTTCTGGATTCCGCCGAGAAGCATGCCCGCCGGGGTCGTTACTCCTACGTGGCCGCCGACACGACAATCGAGTTACAACCGTCCCCCCGCGAAGGGACCACCCGCAACCCCGAGTCGCTGACCCGACTCCGCAACCGGCTTGGCAATACGCCGATCGATCCGGTCCCCGAACTGCCACCGTTTCAGGGTGGCCTGGCAGGGCTCTTCGGCTATGAACTGGGCCGAGAACTCGAAACCTTACCACAAACGCAATTCGATGAGTTCCCGTGCCCCGCTTGGGCCGTGGGGTTCTACGATTGGGTGATCGCCTTCGATCACGAGCAAAACCGCGCCTGGCTCGTTTCAACAGGCCGGGAACCCGGCACTCGAAGTTCTGGCGATCTGAACCGTGCTCTTGATCGCACGCAATGGGTATTGCAGCAGCTTCGGACCCCGCGACGATCTCGAATGGACAATCTCGCTCCCCGAATGGCAGCGTCCACCCGAAGCGGGCTGTGTCCCCAGTATCCCTTGCCAGGCTATCCGCAGGTCACGAGCAACTTCAATCGTCTGCAATTTGAGCGGGCGGTGCAGCGGGCGGTGGAGTACATTCATGCGGGCGATTGCTTCCAGGTGAACATCGCTCAGCGATTGCTTGCACCACTCCGCGAACGTCCACTCGATTTGTATGGCCGTTTACGTCAACGGAATCCGGCACCGTTTGGAGCGTACTTCGATCTTGGTGCCACACAGATCTTGAGCGCCTCTCCGGAGCGCTTTCTCCAGTTGTCGGCCCGGGGTGAAGTGGAAACCCGCCCGATCAAGGGAACACGACCGCGTGGTGCTACACCCGCCGCCGATGCGGCTCTCATCGAGGATCTGGCGAACAGTGGCAAGGACCGCGCTGAAAATGTCATGATTGTAGACCTGTTGCGGAACGATCTCGGCAAAGTCTGCGAGTATGGTTCGGTCCGTGTGCCGCAGGTCTGCGAACTGGAGAGCTTTCGATACGTACATCATCTGGTGTCAGAAGTGCGCGGGCAACTCCGGCCAGGATTGACCGCACTCGATCTCCTCGCGGCGGCGTTCCCGGGTGGTTCGGTGACGGGTGCTCCCAAAGTCCGCGCGATGGAGATCATTACCGAGTTGGAGCCGACAGCACGAGGGGCTTACTGTGGCTCAATGGGCTGGATTGGCTTTAATGGTGCCATGGACACCAATATCTTGATCCGCACGTTCACGGCAAGCCAGGGTTGGCTCCAGTTCCCGGTTGGTGGTGGCATCGTAGCCGAGAGCGATCCGAGACGGGAGTACGAGGAAACCCTGCACAAGGCCGCGGGGCTCCTGCACAGTTTACAATTAGACGAACCGGCTACCTCGCCCGAGTTGTTACCGGCCGAACCCCAAACGGCAGAGTGAAGCGAAGAGATCAACCACAGCCATGATACTGGAAGGGCTGGTGACGACGACCGATCGGGACGGGTTGCCGCATCTGGCACCGATGGGGCCGCGCGTCTCCTTGGATTTCCGCCAGTTGCTGCTGCGCCCTTTTCCCACTTCCCAAACCTATCACAACTTGGTCCGGCACCCACAAGGTGTTCTACACGTGACGGATGATGCTTTGCTGTTGGCTCGCGCCGCGATTGGTCTCTGCGATCCGTTCCCACCCGTGCGGGCCGCGGACGTGGTGCAGGGCTACGTGCTCGCCGATTGTTGCCGTTACTACGAATTCGAGGTGCGTGAGATCGATGCCAGCCGGGAACGGGTGAGCCTGCAGGTTGCGGTGGTTCACGAAGGCCGCACACGCGACTTCTTTGGTTTCAATCGCGCCAAGCACGCTGTTCTGGAAGCGGCAATCCTGGCGACCCGCCTCCACTTGTTGCCCCACGAGGAAGTCGCAGCAGAGTTTCAGAAGCTCCGAGTCATCGTTGAGAAAACGGGCGGGCCGGACGAGCACCTCGCCATGGACCTGTTAGATGCGCGATTACGGAACGCTGAGGTGCGGCGATGATCCGCATCAGCGCCCCGAGCCGATTGCACTTTGGTCTGTTTCATGTGCCCGAGGCTTCCCGCGACCCCTCCACGATTCCGATCTTTGGTGGCGTGGGCCTGATGATCGATACACCAGGCGTGGTCGTAACAGTTCAACCCGCGGAAACCTGGCAATTCGAGGGATTGCTGGCCAGCAGGGCGCAAGAGTTTGCGATGCGGTACACCTTGTCGATGCCGGAATCGCAACGGCAGTCGTTCCAGGTGCTCGTGGAACGCTGCCCCGCCGAGCATACGGGCCTGGGAGTAGGAACCCAACTGGGTCTTGCCGTCGCCAAAGCCTTGAGCCTGGCGACGCACGGCTTCCACGAACACGCACCATCACTGGCAATCCGTATTGGACGCGGGGAACGCTCGGCGGTCGGAGTACATGGGTTCGATCACGGGGGATTGATTGTTGAAGCGGGGAAGCGGCCCGGCGAGAATCTCGCGCCACTGGTGCAACAACTCCAGTTACCCGAGGAATGGCGAATCGTGC